>JAEXPO010000545.1 GCA_023446675.1 Bacillota bacterium
ATGTGGCGCAGAAGTGAAGCAGCGCCTGGATCCAATTCTGGGTAAAGTATAGCATGGGAGCACGGGTATTGCCCAAATTACGAATTGAAGTATCTGAAGGCATTCTTTTTTTTCTGCATGGTTAAAAGTGCGGTGCCTGTAATAAGAGAAAACAGGAAGAGCGCTCCGATGATGATAAGGCTTGTGTTTTTTTCAATGCCATAATTGCGCGTAAGAGCCGTGTAGCCGTTAAAGAGGCCAAAGGCGACGAACAGGCACGCAGATGCCATTGCCATAATGTTTTTGGGTACATGGCGCAAAATAAGAGCTCCTGCCACAAGGCCCAGACTATCGGCTGCAATGAGGCCGGCGCCGGAACCTAAAAAGACACTGAAGGGCTTTTCATGATAAACCGCTGCAAAGGAAAAGGTGGATAGCTGGGTTTTATCTCCCAGCTCAGCAAAGAAAAAAGCCAGGGTAATGGCCACAAGCGCGGCTGTACCGGTCTGCCCCTGCTTATTTTCTTCTGCTTTTTCCGGCCACAGGGAAAGAAGTCCAAAAAAGATGAAAAGAAGGGCAGCACCGGCCTGTATTCCGTCGTGAAGGACTTTTATGCCGCCGATAACCGTTCCCAGAAGCACTGCCAGCAGATTAAGAAAGAAAACACCGATGACGATTCCCAAAAAAACCTGACCCGGCTTGTAGCGTGAAGCAAGAGCCATAACGAGAAACTGAGTTTTATCACCCATTTCCATGACCAATACCATAAAAAAGGTGGTAAGAAAAATACCGGCATCCACTAACATGAAAAATGTTTCCTTTTCCAGTACGTCTATTTATTAAATTTGATGCACGGCCAAAGTCAATTATTACAAAAGTACAATGGTAATCCCATTATTAAATCGGCCCAAATCCTTGTCGCTGCGCAATGAATTGCAGGCATCCAGCATTTTCAGAGTGTCTGGGGAGAATATTTCGAAGTGCTCGCCGGGTACATAAAGCTTGATCTTTCCCGTGGCCTTCATGCGTTCCAGCTCCTTGCGTATGACGGTACGAAGCACACCGCCTGTTCCGGATGAACCATAACCGTGGATAAGCTTTAAGGCTTTTGCACCGTATGCCCGGTAACGGGCCATTTCAGATACCAGCCTTCTAAGGGCTGCATCTCCGGTTGGACGGCCTTCTTCAAGATTTATTGTAACTACTTCAAGTGCCATGTTTATTCTTCCTTCTTTTTTTAAATACTATAACACGAAACCTGAAGACAGCAAAAGGCGGATAGAAAACGCCGGAACGAAGGAGGAAAATTTTTTGGCTGAAAGGAAAGACAGGGAGACCGGCATTAAACCTGAATCATTGATTTGCTTTACCAACGGCAACGAGCTTCATATTGCCATCAGTGCTCTAATCCTTAAGCCGGACAAAGCGCTTTATGTGGTTCCAGGCCCCGGAGAAAGCGATTTTTTAAATGGCATTGGTGAGCTTTTAGGTGATAAGAAGCTTTCCTGCAAATTAGAGCTTCTATCCGGCGACGAGCTGATTAAACGCTTAAGAAAGCATGTCGGTGACAAGACACGGGAGTCCCAGGCAAAGGGGCATAATGGGGAAGAACGGCTGGAAACAGCGGTGCTGGTAAATGAATGTGAGGGTATGGAGCAATTTGCAGTAATGATGGCGGCAGCTTCCGGCGGAGCCACCCTGTTTTATTGTGATACGGCGGAGGGACAGGTTTATTGCCTGGGAGGCTTGATTCCGAAGACAATGGGCAAAACGGGAGATAAAAGTACGAAAGATTGGCTGGAGCAGGGCCTGGCCGGCTTGAAGGATCTCAAGCCTGTCCGGGGCGGGCCTGTGGAGCTTCGGGTGGAGGAAATTCTGGAGGTGTCGGGCTTCAGTGTAGAGCATTCGGCGGAGGAGCTTATGAAAAGTCCTTCGGCAGGTCATATGCTGGGCTATATTACAGAGGATCCAAGAAGGTGGCAGGAGATCCGTAAAAGCATCAAAAACAACCATGAAACCCATGGTGATTGGATCTATTTCGGTATGAAGCACCGGGTTTCCCATGGAGAAGCTTCTCCCTTGAAGCATTTTACAGATTTTCTTGAGAAGAGGGAATATCTTAAGGAAAAGATCATTACCAGCAGCAGGGTTATGCTTAAGATCCCCGATCCTTACATCCGAAGCTTTATTCAAATCACGGGACTCTGGCTAGAGGCCCTGACCTACAGGATTATCTATGAGCTCCCCTTTATCGACGATATAAAGGCGGATGTGCGTTTCCTCTGGGGTGATCCGCCCTGTGCCGTGGAGAATGAAATTGACGTTATGGCAGCTGCCGACTCCCGGTTGATTCTGGTCTCCTGCAAGGATGTGGACAGCTTTTCCACCAATATGCTCAATGAGCTTGAGGTGTATTCCCGAAGGGTGGCAGGGAGCAAGGCCGTTAGAATTCTGGTAACGGCAAAAAAGCCCGGCGGACCCCATATGTATCAGCGCGCCGAGGCCATGAATATTCGGATTATATGGTATAACACCGACCCGGAAGGCTTTTCGGAAAAAATTAAAAAGGTTCTGGAGGAGGAGCTGGAAAAGTAGATTTCCTTAAATAATGTTAAGGATTTAACAAATGGATTGACCTTCTCCCCTTCAACTACAATTCATACTATACCAGCCTAAAAA
>JAEXPO010000597.1 GCA_023446675.1 Bacillota bacterium
GCCTGACAGAATCCATCAGCCGACTGGAAATCCTTTTTGCGGTGGTGCTGATTATTTTTTTATTTGCAAAAATTACTTTGCTCTACTATATCACCGTGCAGGCCTTAACCCACCTGCTCGGACTTAATGCCTATAAGACTTTGGTACTGCCTCTGGGGATATGGATAGTGGTTTATGCCTTTGTCTCCTACGAATCCACCATGCAGCACGCGGAATCTGCGGCAAGGGTTGTTCCTTTTGTCTGGTCCCTGTTTGAATTTGTGCTGCCCCTTATTACGCTTGTCTTAGCAAAGGTCTTAAAGAAAAAACCGGAGGAGGTGAATTAAGTGGGCTATTTAGTCCTGGCCCTTGTCCTCCTTGCTTTTATTGACTTTCCTTCTCTTCTAAGAAAGGGAAAGCGCAAGGAGCTTCTCATTACCGGGGGGATTTATCTTATTGGCGCGCTCCTTGCCATCCTTTATAAAGCGGGAGTGGCTCTTCCCAGTCCCCTTCAATATATGGACAGGCTCATGATTGACATCCTTCACATCAGCTACTGAGCCAACTCATCATGGCCCCAGGCCATGATGTCTCTGCCATAGCAAAATCAGGAGGTTTTACGGGCAAGAACAATAAGATCGCCATCCCATTCTGGTATGAATAGATGGCCTTTATAATAATCCATACCGCAGATTCTGGGAAGATTTAAGCTGAGGGGGTCCACTGTCCGGGGATCGTTACGAAGACCGGGTGTCATGGCGTAATTGCCGGCAATGGTCGTTATTGTGCGGGTTATCCGTAATATAAACAGGATACTTGAAATCAACGGAAAAATGGCGGGGGCTTTTTATCCCTATAGAATCCCCGGCAGACCAGACAAGGCTGTTATCCTCATTAATAAGGCCTATCCAGTTCTTATCCGCATTAATGACATATTGCCTGCCCTTCGAATCATGAAAGCCAAACTGGGCGTATCCATCCTCAAATAAGCCCCCTTTTTCAAAATTAATGACTCTTTTTACAATCCAGTCCATGGTTTATCCTCCTCAACCAAACTTACTGCTTTCATTATAACAATGAAATATGACAACCTTCTGTCTTATTTCATTTCGTATACAATTACAGGCTTCGGAGGAAGGAAGCCTTCGCCATTTAACCTCTGAGAATTTTACTTCTAGCACTATGCTTTCCGCCTTCTTGAAGGATCAGGCAAGGTGCTTGAGCCTTATACGGCTTCTTTCCTGTCGTAATGCTCCAGATAGCTCTTTACACTTTCGAACCACTCCTGGAGCTTTTTTCTGACAAGGGTTTGAGGGAACAGAAATTTAAGAGGCTTTGGAATGACGGTTTCATAAAGCCAGGCCATTACCTGCTCAAAACGTTCCTGCCCCTGCTTGCTTCCCTGAATAGTTTTTTCAGCTTTAAGAATAAGCTCAAGGGCATAGGCGTGGAGCCTGCTCCACTGCCGTGTTGCGGCTAAATAGCCGGGTATTATAATCAGCAGGATAACTGCCAGGGCAATGCATGCAATGATGCTGTACGTATCCATATTTGCGCTCCTTTATTACTTTTTTAGTTTTTTATTATTTATTTACTATTTATTTTTATTGCTTTAATTTAACAAGTTTACTCTTACTTGAAATAGCTGTCGGCCCATTGCTTAAGAAGGGCATCAGGATATTTATGCGTCCGGATGACCTCCCATATCCCATCAGGATCGCTGAACCCGCAATGGGACTGAATTACAGTTTTGGGATGGGAAGCGAGGATTTCCTTGACAACCTGTAGCTCTTCCAGGGCTTTGGCTGCTGTTTTTTCACCCACAACACCGTCTGCAGACAGACCATGAACAGCCTGAAATTCTTTTACCGTCATATTTTTTTCCTCCTCATACAAAATGTCGTCAGGGTCCAGAAAGGTTTTGCGCAGGCTCGCTGCAACGCCATTGGTCTCAATAGGCTGAAGATGCCACCACTCCTGAACCGAAGGGCTGTCCACCCGGTTAAGGGGCAGAATGAGGCCGTATTTTGTAAGGTTTTGTTTTAGCCGGGTATAGGGCATCCACTGAGCCTCGGAAACGGCTTTCCAGTGGGCACCGTCAAGATCCACGGCAAGCCCGTATTCATGCCAGCTAAGCCCTGGCGCAGCCACCTTACCTGTTGGCTTGCCCCCATTTGCTTTGAGATCGGCCTCATAAAGCGCCTGCTGAGAGGAAGAGCTTCGGTAGCCGAAAAGGTTTGTCATGGTGTGGTTATAATCCCGGGCAAGGGCGGCCAGCCGCCATAAAAACACAAGACTGATTCGGGCTCCGTCTTTATATTTAAAGCGGATCCACTCCTGCCAGTTTTTTTCTTCAGGGTAGGCTCCCCGTTTAATTTTCACTGTTTGTTCACCTCTTTCATGGCAGCAAGCGGGATAAAATGTAACCGATTGCCCCGCTTACAACTGCGGTAATAAATACGGTAACCGCCGTATCATAACGCTTTACAGGCTTCTCTTTAAGCTCTCTTACATCTTGCTTGATACCGGCTATCTCACCGTTTGCAATTTCGAGCTGCTTGGTGAGTATTTTCATATTACTGTTTAGGTCAAGAAGGATTTGGGTCTGGGTCCGTTCAATCTCTTCGATTTTCCGGTCATGTCCGTCAAGCCGATGGGTATTGCTTGCAGAACGCTGTACCACCTCCGTAATCTCTTTGACCATGCTGCAAGGTTCCATAGCATCCCTTCCTTTAAATTTTTTGTTCCGCTTAAGTTCATTTGGTTTTCTTTTCATACGAATCAGTTAGCTGGATGATCACCTTTGGCCTCGGAGATACTTTGTAGTTTTTGTAGTTATAGAAGTGACCTTTATTTGAATCTATTGATAAAAAATAAACAAAGATTGAAAAGGCAACACAAAAGGACGGGGTTACCGTCCTTTTGGTGCGTAATTGGGGAGGTTGGCGAATTATTGAGCCACAATCTCCATTTTTTGGGCTTCTGTAATCCAGTCCTTACTGATAGCATTGTCAAGCATTGCTTCTGTTAGTCTCCCTGCTGCCCAAAGGCGTTTTAAAGTCTCATACATTGTTATCCCTCCAAACTCGCCAAAACAAGAGCATCCAAAGTTTCACGTATAATTTCAATTTCTGTCTTGTCAAAAGTTTCACCGGCATCAAAAACGAATTGCGAAAAATCATTGACGCCCCTAAAAGAAAAGGATTCCTTGTCCCCAATATACCCGATTACATCAGCGTCTGTTTTTATGATTTTTTCTGCTTCGTATGTGATTCCGTAAACAGTAATTTTTTTCATCTTATTACACCTCCGCCTGTGGTCAATTCATTTGCGGTAGTTCCTGTAGGTTGAGTACCTCCCTTTCCTATAGTAGAACCTGCATATGCGGCCAGTCCGTAGTTTCCTGAACCACTGTTACTTTCTGAGTATACTGTACTACCAGCATCCGCATTTATACATTTGTCCGCTGCTGAGCCAAAATTACAATTTACAACTTTCATGACAGAAAAATTTGCATACACACCGTCCGAAGCAGACACCGTAAAAGCGCAAGCATTTATCTCGATAATCGAGCTATATGCAAGCAGTTTTTCGCATGTCACATACCTCACTGTTACCCGGGATGAACTAACAATACTGATTGCTCCGCTTATTATTTGAGTGCTTGGGTTTGTTGTGCTCCCCTCAATAATTAAATTGTAGACATGCTTGCAGCTTATATTAATTGCCGATGGATAATTGCCAATAAGTATTATTTTTGATTCTGCCCCGCTTTGCAGTGGAAGGCTGTCCAGCGCACGATTGAACGTCTTGAACGCAGTACCTACTGTAAGTCCATTATTTTCATCCGCCCCGCTTGAATAATTTATGTACACAGTCCTTGCAGTGTTTGTTTTTATGTTGTGAGCCGCATAATCCGCCAAATGCGCATTAAACTCCGCCTTAGTCGCCTGCTGCACATTATCCACACTGCCCAGACCCACATCCGCCTTAGCCAGCGTTCCCCAGGAGAGGCTGCCCGCCGTGCTTCCCGCTTTCAGCACTTTTCCGCTGTTGGCGGTTCCGGTTACGGGCACATGCAAATTACCGTCGCCAGTGGGATGGGTATAATTATTGTAAAGAGTGTCAAAGTAGGCTTTTAGCGTAGTTTTCACATTGGACCACAGCGTCCTCTTTGTCTTGTTGCTTGCCGCGCTGTCGGTTAAAACAATGGCATCCGCATCCACCGGGGTGGTTTTTGTTGCCGCAGTGCTTAAAAGCGGTTCCTTTGCATTCCCCTGGGTTGTCAGGTCCTCCTGCTTTGCAAGCTGGACATTGCCGCTTGCCGAGCCTACAAAAAGCTCTTTTGTGTCTGTGGCAAAACCCATTTCCGCAACATTTAGAGTCGGAAGGTTTGCCTTTAATCCTCTTTTGTGCTGTATTTTATTAGCCATGCCTCATCCCTCCTTAAAATGTGCCCCCGTCTATATCATCTGAGCCCGCCAGGAAGCCCTGCCCCATTACAAAGGCTGTTGTTGCTATACGGGTACTGTTATTTCCTGCGGCCTGGGTAGTCGCTGTGGGATTGCCGGTAAGAGCAGCGTTGGAAAACATTGTAGCCTTGCTCTCATTTGTTACATTGCCCAGGCCAACATCCGTTGCGGTGAGAGTCACGGCTCCGGTCCTTCCCGCTACGCTGGAAACGGGAGAGGAAGGAAATAAAAGCTCCTGCCAGTTAGCCAAGGTGGAGGCTCCGGCGGATTTTAGAATATACGTCTTGCTTAAGTCGGTTCTAACGCATATGTCCCCCACCTCAGCCGTTAACGCCAGCATAGCCGTCTGAGTAGCTACCACAAAGGTATCCGATATGGCAATTGCCGGTAATACACCTGCGTCCAGCTTGCCATCTGCTCCCAGAACCGGTACATTTCCTGCGGCGCTGCCTGTATTCTTTGCGGCTGCTGTTCCCGCATCGGTTATTTTGCTTAAGGTCAGTGATGGAATATCCGAAGCGGCAAGCTGCGTGGCACCGGTTACTCTTCCTTTTGCGTCCACTGTAAGCTTAGTGTAGGTGCCTGCCGTAGCCCCGCTCCCCGCCAAAACAAGGGTTATGGTTTTATTGGCGCTGCCGTCAAAGGTCGTACTTCCCGATGCGTCACCGGAAAACGTAAGGGTTCTGGCTGTAGTAAGCTTATCAGCCGTTTGCGCATTGGTAATATCCGGATTAATCAAAATCTTATCGGTTCCGTTACCAATGTAGAATTTCCCCTCATCAAGAACAAAAGCGGGTTCCCCCGCTTCCAGGGTAACTGCGCTGAAATTAGCCTGATTTCCTCTTTTTAGCTTTATTTTTCCCATGAAAAAAACCTCCTTTTATTTAAAAAATGCCTCCGTCAACAGCGGCTCCAGTGGGGTCATTACCGTCGGTAAAATCGCCTCCGTTAATGGGCATAAACTCTAAAAAGTTTTTTAGTTCCGTCAGTTCCGTAACCGTCATTTTTAATGCGGCATCAATGAGATCCATGTTGTCGTTTTGAACATCGATGTCGTAATAGTCGTTTTTGTCAGGCTTTGTTAAACCATAGTTGATAGTTGTAATTGCC
>JAEXPO010000635.1 GCA_023446675.1 Bacillota bacterium
GTGTACGGTAGCTCAAACATTGGAACCCATTCGAGCCAGAAACGGATTAAGGGTTTTACCTGATTACGATTTTAACCATAGCCCCGACTTTGACCTTCTTATTGTACCCGGAGGCTACGGGGCGGAAGAAATAGAAATAGATAATGAAGAGCTGCTTCATTGGATTAAAAGTAAAAAAGAGCAGGCTTCCATTCTGGCATCCGTGTGCACAGGCGCATTTTTGCTGGCCCGGGCAGGATTGCTGGAAGACAGGAGGGCAACCACTCACTGGATGGATCTGGACAGGCTTCAAAAGGCTTATACAGGCATTGAAGTGCTACGGGACGTTAAATATGTGGACGAGGGGGATATAATAACCTCAGGCGGGATTTCAGCAGGAATCGACATGTCCTTTTATCTTGTGCAGAAGCTTGCCGGTAAGGATGCTGCCTCCTATACTGCAAAACGGATGGAATACAGACTTAATGAGGCGCGCATATAAAACAATGGGGCAGGCATTCTAGCACACTTATCGCATTGGAAACATAAACCAGATAAAGTTTAATGATAAGGGAAAAGGAAATGCTAATATTTGGTTATTTTTAACCGATAAAAAAAGCTAAACTATTTCAAAAAATAAAATGAAAAGTGTGTTGACAAAAGGCTAGTCCTCCTGTAATATAGTTTATGCGGTTCGGCAAACGAAACAAACGAAAAACCGAAGCGAAAAAAATATGGGGGGATTCCCGAGCGGCCAAAGGGGGCAGACTGTAAATCTGTTGTCCGACGACTTCGGTGGTTCGAATCCACCTCCCCCCACCAAAGCAAGCAAAAGGACTGAAATCAAATGATTTTAGTCCTTTTGTCCGTTTCAAAGACCGGAGCATAAAAAATTTTATATAAAAATTTTTTGAGGAAGATTATGAAAATTCATATCATCGGCCCAAGCGGATCGGGGAAGACTCATTTTGCAAAAAAATTATCCCTGAAGCACAAGCTTCCCCATTTTGATTTGGACAATTTATTCTGGGATAACACGTCCTCTCAGTATGGTGTGAAAATGCCGGACGAAAAGCGTACTGAAATGCTGCAGGCCATTCTCAAAAAAGAAGGATGGATTATCGAGGGGATTTATTACTCCTGGCTAGAAGAATCGTTTAAGCTTGCCGATAAAATTTTTCTTCTGGATGTGCCCAGAAGAGTTTACATCCTCAGCCTCATAAAGAGATTTATTATGAGAAAAAGGCATAGCGAGAAGCATCAACGCGAAACAGTATGGACCCTGGCGGAGATTTTAGGCTGGGCTTACCGCTATCCTGAGAAAAATTTGCCGGAGATAAGGCAGTGTCTGGAAAAGTATGGGCATAAGGTCATCGAAGTTCATAAAAGAAGCGAATTAAAAAATTACCTTTCTTAAGCGCCGTATCCAAATCGGATCGGACACTGCCGTCCGCCTTGCCTTCCATAAAGCATTCCAATAGTTGCATGAAACAAGAACCCAGCTATTAAGGGGAAAAAAGCCGATAAGCTGACTAAAGAAAGCCTCGCGTTTCTTAAAGGCTAGGATAAGCCTCTCGAACCATTACCCTTTTAGGCTGCCCGCAGCTTAATCGGCGCTCTCGCTCAAACGGAAGCTTACAGGGTTGAGGAATTGCTAAAATAAAGTCTTTGGTAAACTCTCGCCTTCTCAAACAGATAGGGCTGGATATGAGGATAGGTAAGCTTTACAGGCAGCTTGTCAAAAAGCTGGACCTCAGCCATTTCCATTGTCTCGGGAAGATTGCTCAGGACGGAAACCTCGGCATAAAAGAGCATGCCGTAGCTTGGCGCAGCCTCTCTGGTGACCGAATATGGACAAATGGGAGAAAGTGTAAAGGACTCGGCGCCTGTTTCTTCATAGAGCTCGCGGCGTGCCGTATCTGAAATAGCTTCTCCGGATTCCCGGTGACCGCCCGGAATTTCATAGGTGCTGCGTTCCTTGTGACGGCAAAAGATCCATTTTCCCTTATAGACAGCAGCAATAACCGCAAACTTTAAAAGGCTGTCATCTACCTGCTCCGTACTATGAAAGCTGACTTTGATATCGCTCATAGGTTATTCTCCTCTTTTGTACTTTATTGAAAATATTATAGCCCATATCCTTCCATGACGCCACAGGGTAAGCTTTAATATGTAATCCGAAGCATCCATGCTTTACCATGTGAATCGAAATAGGAAGCTGTGAATCAAAATAGGAAGCACCCGTTGGCTCCGTGGTTTTTTCATGCTATAGTATTAAAATACAAATGCAGTTAAAGAGTTCCCGGAAGGAAGTGGGCGGGATGCCGACCATAAAGGATGTTGCAAAAGAAGCAGGGCTGGGTGTAGGTACAGTATCCCGTTATCTTAACGGGGTGCGCCTTAAGGAACGCAACCGCCTGGCTATTGAAAACGCCATAGAAAAGCTTGGCTATAATCGAAATGCCCTTGCGCGGAGCATGAAAACGGGAAGGAGCATGACTATTGCCGTCATTGTGCCTCAACTTGCCAATATGTTCAGCATGCGGGTAATTGAAAGCATTGAAAGAGCTCTTGAAAACCAGGAGTACAGCGTGCTGGTTTCGGACTGCGACGATGATGGAAGAAAAATGCTGGACAAGCTGACCCTTCTTAAGAATAAAATGGTGGACGGCTTTGTGCTTATGGCCCCCTCCAATGATTCGTCAGGTATAAAGGAGCGGGTAGGAGATACCCCTCTTGTGCTGATTGACCGAACTCTGGATAAAGAGATCTTCGATTCCGTAACGGTGAATAATCGTGAGGCAGTTTATAAAACCGTTTCAAGGGTTTTGAACAGGGGTGTTGAAAAAATCGGCATCATTAAAGGTCCTCAAGCCATATCCACCGCCCGGGAAAGAAACGTAGGCTTTGCTCAGGCCCTTGAAAAGAGGGGAATAAAGGCCTATCCTTCCGTGGAAGGGGGCTATACGGTAAAAAGCGGCTTTGAGTGCATGCAAATGCTATTAAAAGAGGAGCTGGAGGCGGTTTTTACCTCAAATTATGAACTGACCTTAGGGGCTTTAAACGCCATTAACCAAAGCGGACGGCAGCTTCAGGTTATCGGCTTTGACAGCGTGGAGCTTGAAAATGCTATCCGTACGCCTATTCTGTCTATTTCCCAGCCCATTGAAGCCATCGGAGAAAATGCGGCAAAGCTTTTACTTCAGCGCATCAACGGCACACGTATGACTCTAAGCCACACTGTTCTTGACATACCACAGGCATAAATAAAATATCTTCCCAATGGGGATAAGGGCTATTGACTTTATTTCTGATTTTTTGTATTTTAAAATTGAAACGTTTCCAAAAAATAAAATGCTAATGGAAAATTAATCCTTCTCATCTTTTTTATACACAAATTATAAAACCAAAAACCGATTAAAAAGGATATGAGGTGTTCAATATGACAGTAAAAGGAACTTATTTTCAAAATGACAGGGTGAGGCCTCTTGTTTATGGGGATGTGGAGATAATAAATCCTCCAAGACAGCGCCTTCGGGGAGAACAGACTAAAGAAGGCATTCTGGCCAAAACTGTTTTTGCAGGCTTCTGCGGCACTGACAATGAGCTTATGCACATGGGCTCGGAGCTTAACCTGAGCCATAAGTTTCCCCAAGGGCAGAGCAGGCTTATCAACGGGCACGAGGGCGTTGTCTATATTCCTTCTCAGGATCGGTTTGCCATTGTGCTCATCCGCGGCGGAGACAGCTACGATCCTACCCGTTACACTGAGGACGAAACCTATTTTGAATACGGCTGTGACAAGGCTGACGGCCTTTTCAGCGATATGAACTATTACAACCCCGACATGCTTTTGCCCATACCAGACGGTTATGTCAAGGATGGGAGGCTGGCCCTTTCACTGGCCAAAAAGCTGGTGTTTTCAGACCCATATGCCTGTATGGTGTTTCAATTGGAGCGCATGGAGGATCTGGGGGCTGCCCAGAATTTCAGAGTGGAAATGGCCAGGCATAAATGCAGTGAGGCAGAGGCCCGGGAGCTTGCTAAAAAGAATTTGTTCAATCGGGTATGCATCTTTGGTCTTGGCACAACGGGCATGTTTATCGGCGATCTGATCCGTCAAAATTACCATGACGCCCATATTGTCTATGTGGCCCGCAGTGACGAGGATTCACCCAAGGTGAAATTCGCTCTCAATCAAACCGGTGCGGACTATGTGAAAAGTGACTTTGACGATAACCGTCAGCTTGCTTCCGCCATCGAAGCCAGGCTTGGAGGTAAGGCCGGTGTGTTCATCGGCGTCAGCGGAAGCGGCATAGAGCATCAGATTGCCTTTGAATACGAGGTGCTGGGCTGCAACGGCATTTACAACAGCTTTTCCCTTGGGCCTAAAATTCAGTTTGATACCATGCCCTTCGGCTTTAAAAATCATCTTATTTTCGCTTCCATTAATTTCAGGCAGGACCATATGGAAAAGGCCATTAAAATACTCGAAAATAGCCGCTATGACCGGATAGTGGAGCTTATCGGCCGGGAGGAATTTGCAGCCGATCCCGTTAAAGCCTACCGGGAGAAGATCTACAGTAAAGGCGCACCCTTAAAAACCGCCGTTATATGGAACGCAGAGTATATCGACCAGGAGGCCTGAGCATATGAAGGGGAGCTCCAACGAGCTATAACGCATTCAAGGAGCGCAGCCCTGAACGGATGGACGAGCATGAATGGCTATGAATGAGCATGAATGGCTATGAACGGGCATGAGCGGATGAATGGACATGAACAGGCATGAACGAGCATGAGCGAGTATGAGAGACCATGAAAGGAAGGAATACCTGAATGAAAACCCTTCATATAGCGGAACCTTATAAAATGGAGATACAATCTGTTCCCCAGCCGGTGCCGGGAAAAGGGGAGGCCTTGCTGAAAATAAAGTACTGCGGCATTTGCGGCGCCGATGTGGCGAGCTTTACAGGAAATCAGCCCTTTACCACCTATCCCCGTATACCCGGACATGAATTCAGTGCGGAGATTGTTTCCGTACCTGAAAACGAAAAGGACCTTAAGCCCGGCGACCTGGTTACGGCCAATCCC
>JAEXPO010000640.1 GCA_023446675.1 Bacillota bacterium
AGCTTGAAGGCCTTAATTCTTCCTGTAGAGGGAACATGAGGGCCTGCGCAGAGATCCGTGAATTCACCCTGCTTATAAAAGGAAATGGTTTCGCCCTCAGGCAGATCCCGGATAAGCTCCGCCTTATAGGGCTCACCCTTCTCCTCCATAAACCGGATGGCTTCATCCCTGGGAAGCTCAAAGCGTTCAATGGGAAAATCCTCTTTTACAATTTTATCCATTTCTTTTTCTATGGTATTTAGCTCTTCCAGGGAAAAAGGTCTGTCCGTATCAAAATCATAGTAGTAGCCCGTATCAATGGCAGGCCCTATGGCAAGCTTGATATGGGGATAAAGCCGCTTTACCGCCTGGGCAAGCACATGGGAGGCGGTATGCCTGAAGGCATGGCGTCCGCCTTCGTCTTCAAAGGTAAGAAGGCTTAAACGGCTGCTGTTACTAAGGGGCCAGGACAAATCACGAACCTTGTCGTCCACCAGGCCTGCCAGGGCAACACGGGCCAGCCCCTGGCTGATGCTTTCGGCAACGGCTTTGACTGAAACACCTTCCTCAAAGCTTTTTACGCTGCCGTCCTTTAATGTGATGTCAATCATGGTATTACCTCCTCAATTCTTTAGGGGTGTGAAAAACAGGCAACAAAAAACCTCCCGTCCCAAAAGGGACGAGAGGCATTCTCCCGTGGTTCCACCCTCATTAATTCGGCACAAAGGCTTCGTTTTATTAAACAAAGCATCCTGCCGGATCACTCAAAGTTTGATTCTAACGTTATCACCGTTTCGGCTCGGAGGTGGTTTTGGGTCAATTTCCGCAAAAAGCAATTTCAGCCGGGAGAATCCCGATGCTTTCTCTCTGGGGCAGAAGCTTTGACTTACTCTTCTCGTCACTGCCAATTTCCTTTATATATTTAATTATGCCCTATTTTCCTTCTTTTTGTCAACGAGATCCATGGGAATCTTTACTCCACAGCTCCCCTGTACTGCATATTACAAAACGAAAAACAGCTTGGGTTCCCTGCCGGTATACCGTAATAAAAGTGAACAAGCGTTATTCTAGAGTGCTTTTATAGCATCCCGGGGATGTTCCCACATACTTTTTAAAGGCTCTTGTCAGGGTTTTGGTGTTGCAGAAGCCAACCTGCTGCGCCAGCTCCTCCAGATTGCCGTACCCCTTTTTCATAATGGCCTTGGCGTGCTCTATCCTGTATTTGTTTATATAATCGGGAAGGGCTTCCGAGGTTGTGTTTCTGAATATTTTCGACATTTGCACCGCGTTCTGACTGAAGGCCTCGGCGATATAGGTAACGGACAGCTCCGACTTATGATAGTGCTCCTCCACAAAGGCTCTGATATCCTCAACAAGCCTTCCGTTTCGCTTGCAGCTTGCCGCACTGTCCAGCTCCTTAACGGCGTTCATAATGTATTCGGCAATGGAGAGTGTTTCAGCCTTTATGTTTGAGGCCGTGCTGCAGCGCTTTATTCTTTTTATAATTTCCAGATGGCCCAAAATATCCAGAGCATTGATGCTCTTCATAGTTGAAATGGACTTTATAAGCGTACTTAATACGGACAGCATGACACAGTAATAAAGCTCCAGAATGGGTTTGCCGGTTACAATATTCTGTTTGAAGAGATCCTCAATAATCAGCTTCACATTCTCAAAGTCGTCATTCTTAACCCCTTGCATCAAAAGGTATTCCTTTTGGGGAGGAAAATAAAATTCGGTGCCGGCAGCCCCGTTGTTCAAATCCTGATAAACGGTATTGCTGTCACTATCCAGAATCCGCTTATATTCAATGATTTCCAGGGCTTCATAAAAGCAATCCGACAAGGTGGACAAATCATGATAGGGCTTGCTTACCGAGGTCATAATTTCAAAGTCACAATGCTCGTCGATGTAATTCTTTATCTCCTCGGTAACGGCAATTAAACCTTCAGGGGATTCGTCAGCGGTATCAGGCGCACTGTTGACTATGTAGACAATAAAGTTGTCCACCTCTGTTGAAATAAACCTGGCCTTAGCTGAAATCAGCTCATCGGCAATGTTCATGACTATAAATTGGGAGAGGGAGTATTCCTCCAGGATATTCAGGTTCTTCTCAGAGGACAGGTTTGTGTCAAAGCTTTCAAACCCTTCAATATAAAAAAGGATAACGACAAAATTCTCAAAATCAATATCAAGCTTTGAACGGTACAGCACATCCTTCATATTGGTAAAATGAGTTGTGTTTCCTTTTATAAGCCGGGCGAGAATGGCTGAGTTTAAGGCCTTGTTTTGATTTTCCAGAAGCAGCTTGCTTTTGTGCTGCTCGTCGGCCACGTGATCAAAGGAGCGCTTTATAAAGCTGTATTCATTTAAATTCTTGTTAAAGCGGTAGCCGTATTTTTCTTCAAGGCTTGCCAGAAGCTCATGAACTGGGTTGTAATTGTGCCGTACGCTGATGTGCATGGCGATGCTGCCGATAATAACAGCTGCCAGTATTCCCAGCGCAGTGAATTTCAGCAAATCAATGGAGTGCTGCCAGAATATCTTTTCCGGCATGGCCACCACATACTTCCAGGTTGCTTCCTTTGACGGAATATAGGAGAAGACGATATTGGTATTGTCAATTCTGCGAACGGTAAAATCCGGCTTCCAGGATAAAGCGTTATAGTCAATGGCGTTGAGCAGACTGTTATTGTTTTGGGATAAGGGAAGCACCTCGTTTTTGCTGCTCAGCATAAAAAAGCTGCTGCTGTTGAGCTTGGCGGACTCGTCCATCTTAATAAAGAACTTATCCTTGTTAAGCTCCAGAATGACAGTCATGTAATTGTCATTGATAGACATGAACGGGTAAGAGGTAAGATGAAAAATATAGTCGTGATTAGAAGGAACCAGCATGAACTCCGCCGTCTCATATTTTTGAACAAAGATCCTTTTCCAGTCGTCATAGGGGATATTGGAGTCTCCAAAATATATGGCATAGAAGTTTTCCATATTATTAATGCTGCTGTTGGATAAGATGATATCGTTCTTTTTGTAATAGATATAAATGCTTTTTATAGCAGGATTCACCAGATAATAATTTTTAAGTGTTGTGAAGGCCTCATACATGGAGTAGGTATCTATGGTGTCAAAATTCCCTGCCATGTATTGCAGCCTGTTAATGGCTTTATTTAATCCTATCTCATCGCTTAGAAGCTTGGAGCTTCTTATCATGGAGTCCACCTGGCTTTGCATATTGTTCAAAAGCAAATCATTGGAGATAGTGATTTCTTTCTTTATGGTTTTGACTGTTCCCAGATATAACGCGGCAATAATTAAA
>JAEXPO010000004.1 GCA_023446675.1 Bacillota bacterium
CAACCGGACGGTATTCTAAGCACATGTTCGGGATGAAAGCATTAAAAATCAAATCATCCAAATTAAATTGTTTATAGGAGAGTAACCGTTATGAAAAAGAGTCATTTTATTGCTATGCTGTTAGGAACAATCAGTATTATCTTTCTGGGAATTGGAATGTGTATGACAATGCTCCCCGAATGGAACGCCTATACACCGGGTATTGTAATGGGAAGCACAGGGCTTTTAATCGGGCTTATAACCATTGCCGTATGGCGCAGAATGGAGCACAAGGCACCGATTAAAATAACCGGCAAAACCATTTTTACCGTAATTCTGGGCATTATTGGCGCCCTTGCTCTGGGCGTTGGCATGTGCTTTGCCATGCTCTGGAGCAGTCTCATTCCGGGCATACTCATCGGTACGGCAGGCATTCTTATGCTTATTTGCCTCATCCCAATCTGCAAGGGAGTGAAAAATTAAGGAGGAAAGATGCTATGAACAAATTTATGAAAGCTCAGAAGAAAATTGAAGAGGCAGTGGCCTCTGGGTATAAGGCCATTGAAAACGGAGTGGTTTCCGGGTATAAAAAAATGGAGGATGGCGTTGTGGGGAGCTATAAAAAAATTGAAGATAAGTTTACAAACGCCTTTCTAACCCCCGATGCTGACTCTGCTGCTGCCACTGGGAAAGAGGAGGGGGGCGAATCCCCCTCAAAAGAAGATTCTTCCCCTAAAACCTGATTTTTGAGAACATACAACAAGTGAGGAAGCAATGAAGGAGCAGCTTATAAAATACCGTAAACAGTATTTAGGCAATTACCATGATCGTACGATGACTATGACAGCAGGCTCATTTGCAGTCAATGCGGCCATAGGTACGGGAAAGCTTATTGTTGGGATAATTTTTTCATCCCAATGGGTTATCCTGACAGCCGTTTATTATTTGCTCCTCTGCGCAGCGAGGGGGAATATTCTGTGGAAGTCAAAACGCATTGCAGGCATTGAGGATCCAATAAAAAAGCTTGACCGGCAGCTTTCCGCCTATCGCCATAGCGGCGCTTTTATTGGACTTATCGTGGTTTCCTATTTATTTGTCTGCCTTAGGATGTATTTCATCGGGGAATCCGCCACATACCCGTATTACATTATTTTTGGAATTGCAGCCGTGGCTTTTTATAAAATCAGTATGGCCATTTACGGTATTGGGGTTACCCGCAGGAAAAACAACCCCATCCTGTCGTCCATTAAGATGATAGGACTTGTGGATGCCTGTGTTTCCATTGTAGCGGTGCAGTGTGCCCTGCTTACAATGGAAAACGCGGCTTCCCCCACAACAAGCAGTGCGCTGTTGGGAATGGCCTGCAGCGTTATGTTCGTCACCCTGGGGCTTTATATGCTTTGCCAAAAGAAGAATTATCCTGCTCACGCTTTATGAAGGCTTTTGCAAACCAGATGCAAAGTGCAATAACCGGGCTCCACGGAGAGAATGCCTTCATCGGCATAACCCTGCTCCAAAAACCATTCCAGATTTCCATTGGGGAATACGCCCAGCTCGTCGCTTACGGCATAAACCCTGTCATAATCCTTTTTCAGGTGGCTTTCCAGGGCTTTTAAGGGAAAGGCTTTATAGTCGAAATCCCTTGACGAAAGATAGAGGCAGGTTAAGAAAGCAAATTTATCGTCCTTGGGTATGGCGTAAGGAACAAGCCTGAAGGGAAAATATTCAGCGCCGCCTAACAAGGTCCCATCCCTAACATTAAGATAGCCATAGTTTTTGTGCGTTTAGGTTTATTTCTTTCATTTATATTCCGCTCCTTTAGGACAATAGCCTCATTATTGTCCTATTTTAACACGCTGCAGGTTTACAGGCCATGGCCTTTGACGTATCCTAAAAGGAAAGAAAGGCCATGCCCTGATAAGGAGTGGAGAGGATGCTTAAACGGCAGTATTTACTGAGCTTTACAATAGACGACTATTATGAGGACGAGTATCTTAGCCGAGTTCCGGCTATCCGGTATTTGAATTCCTTTACCTTTAAAAAGCCCGTAACCTTCTTCGTAGGCGAAAACGGAAGCGGCAAATCCACACTTTTGGAGGCTCTGGCCGTATGCTGCGGTTTTAATGCCGAGGGAGGAACGCGAAATTTTAACTTTTCCACCAGGGAGTCCCACTCCTCTCTTTACAAGAGCATGCACATTGCCCGAAGCATGCCTTTCCCTTCGGACGGATTTTTTCTTCGTGCCGAGAGCTATTATAATGTAGCTACCGAGATTGAGCGGATTGATAAAATTAATTTAATGGGGGAGGATTTATCCCAGAGCTTTATCAAGCGCAACTACGGGGGACGTTCCCCTCATGAGCAGTCCCATGGTGAAAGCTTCATGGCCCTTGCCATCAACCGGTTTAAGAAAAAAAGCCTCTTTTTTCTTGACGAGCCGGAGGCAGCCCTTTCACCCTCACGTCAAATGACACTTTTGGCACGTATTCACCAGCTTGTCCTGGAGGATTGCCAGTTTGTCATTGCCACCCATTCGCCGCTTTTAATGGCCTATCCGGAGGCTGAAATCGTGGAGTTGTCGGATTCCGGCGCAAGGATTACCCCCTACAGGGAAACGGAGCACTACCGTATAACCCGGCACTTCCTTGAAAAGCCGGAGGCAATGCTTCGCTATTTGCTAAACGATGATGACGGACAAGGCTTAGAATAGCGTGCTTAATCCGGCATATGGAAAACCCAGGCGCTGCCGGGAGTCCCTATTGACAGGGAAAGACCCATCACCTATACTTGGTTTTAATACTGAACATATCACTGTATAGTTTACTGATGCTGATACCGCTACTCTTTTCTATTCACAGTGACGGCCGGACAGGTCCATGGCGGTCATCAGCAACTGTTTTGAATGAATAAATGCGAGGTGGCTATGATTAGCAACAGCGAAATGGCCCTTGTCCTTGAAGCGGCATTGTCCACAGGCGGTGATTTTGCCGAACTTTTTTTCGAGGACAGGGACGAGCTCAATATCAAGTGTGCCGAGAAAGTGATTAAAGGCATAACTACCGTCCGTATTACCGGAGCGGGCATCTATGTGCTCTTGGGAACAAAAAGCGTCTATGTCTACACCAACGCCCTGTCCTTTGAGGCTCTTCTCAAAATGGCCTGTCAGGCAGCCCGGCTTATGGGGGACGCTAGGGCAAAGCCGGAAGGAAGCATTGTTTTTTCCATGGAAAAGCCCTTTAACCCCAATGCTATCGAAATCTATCCCTCCACTGTGGATTACAAAGAAAAAATTAAGGTTATCCGTAAAGCTGATGGAGCTGCCAGGGGAACAGGCCATTCTATCCGTCAGATGAATGTGGACTATTTTGACACCGATCAGAAAATAACCGTTGTCAACAGCGAGGGCCTTTATACCGAAGACCGGCGGGTTACAAGCCGCGTCCGCATCCAGGCCACCGTAGGCGATGGGGGCCGATCCCAGTATGACTGGGGCGATTATACAAGAGCGCTGGGCTTTGAGGCCTTTCGGGTGGAAAGCGATTATGAAGCCTTTGCAGATGGCTTTATTCGGGGTATTGTACGCAGCATGAATGCGGCTCCTGCCCGTTCCTGCTGTGTGCCGGTAGTGCTGGAGGCAGGCTCCTGCGGCACCTTCTGGCACGAAACCTGCGGCCATCAGCTGGAGGCATCGGCCATTTCCGGAAATACCAGCAATTTTGCGGGAAAAATCGGAGAAAGGGTGGCGTCGGACAAGGTGACTCTCATTGACGACGGTACCATGCCGGGCCTGTACGGAACCGCCGCCATTGACGACGAGGGGCATCCCCGCCAGAAAAATATTTTAATTGAAAACGGTATTTTAAAAGGCTATCTTTGCGACAGGCTGGGAGGAAGAAAGCTTAACCTGCCCTCTACCGGCAGCGGAAGACGTCAGGGCTACGCCTATGCGCCCACCTCCCGTATGAGCAATACCTATCTGGCTGCGGGAACCGATAATGACGACGAAATGATTCGAAGCGTGGACGAAGGCCTCTATGTCAAGCGCATGGGAGGCGGCACCGGAGGAAGGGAATTTTCAGTTGCCGTAAGCGAGGGCTACTGGATAAAAAAAGGACAAATTGATCACCAGGTGAAGGGGCTTGTCCTAAACGGCCGGGGAATTGACGTTATAAAGCTTGTGGACAGGGTAGGAAGCCGTGTGGAAACCGAAGGCGGGGCTTTTTGCGGAGCAGCCTCCGGACTTTGCCCCACTACCAGCTTTCAGCCAAGGATGCGTATTTCACAAATGGCCGTAGGCGGGGAGGGCTGAATATGATAGAGCTTAAGGGTTATGAAACTCTGATGGAAAGTCTTCCTGAAGGCATAGGGGAGGCCGAGGTCAATGCCGAGAGGCAAAAAAGCACCCTGATCGGGGTGACAAACGGTGAAATTGTCAAAACGGCAGCCTCCGACATGACGGAGCTTTTTATACGGGTATCGGGAGAGAAAACCGGTTATGCCTATACCCAGGATTTGCAGGAGCCACCGGAAGAGGTTTTCAAAAGAGCCTTGACCAATTCCACAGCAGTGGAGAGGGATGGAACGGATCCTCTGAATAGTCGTGAAACGGCCTTTACAGGCCTGGGAACCTTTACAGAGGCGGAGGCGGACTTAAATGAGATGAAGGCGGCCGCGGCACGGCTGGAGGACGAGGTTCTTAAGGCCGACGCCCATATTGTAAGCGTTCTGGCCGAGGTAAGGCTGGATACCTTCCAGTCCCGTGTTTTAAATTCCAGGGGGGTTAACGCGGCTTCCTCAAGAGATGTCTATTATGCCGCGGTCAATGTTATGGCCGAGTTTGAAGGGGTTCAGTACAACGCTCTTTGTGCCGCTTCCGCTTCCTCCTTTGACAAGCTGGATCTGGAAGCCTTTCGTGAGAAAATCGGTGAGGCCCTGTTCAGCCAGTATCGGGCCACAGGGGTTGAGCCGGGAGAATACCCGGTGGTTTTAAGCAGTACGGTTAGCGTCAATATTCTTATGACCGCATGGCAGCTGTTCAGCGGGATCAAATACAGGGACGGCTCCTCTGCCCTGGCCGGAAAGCTGGGAGAGCAAATCGGTTCAAAGGCCCTTCATGTGGCGGACGTACCCAATCATAAGGACAGCGGCTACCGATATCCCTTTGACTGTGAGGGAACCGGTGCGGAGGTAAATGTGCTGGTGGACGGCGGGAAGCTTATGGGGCTTATGCACAACCTGAGCAGTGC
>JAEXPO010000025.1 GCA_023446675.1 Bacillota bacterium
AGAACCTACACGCACCATAAAAAACTCATCCAGGTTGGAAATGACAATGGCCAGAAACTTAAGCCTTTCCAGCAAGGGATTGGTTAAATCCTCCGCCTCGTCCAGAACCCTCTGATTAAACTCAATCCAGCTAAGCTCACGGTTTATATAATAATCGGGATAACTGAAATCCATCGTATTCATCGAAACATCCAATTCCTTTCAGCCACGCAGCCGGTCCTTTTGCCCACTGCACTTAAAGCCATTCAAAGAAGTACATTCTGAATATTGATTTCCGGCTTGATGCCAAAAACCTCTGTAAACAGGTCTGCCTTCATATAAAAGGTCCATCGCTCCAGCACCACTTCTTCGGAGCACTCGGCGCTCACCACAAAGCTTCCCTCCTTCACAGTCATGCTCCTGATGCGAAGCTTTTGCTTGTGGCTCCTGTCCAATGCATCGGATAAACGGATAATGGCGATAAGCTTCATGGCTATAATACGGTTTTCCGTGGAAAGCTTCACCAGGCCCGGACTTTCCAGCTTTGGGGATTCCAAGCTGTGATAGCGGGCAATACAGGCCACTATCCGCAGCTCGTCGTCGGACAGTCCGATTATCTGTGATGCATTAATGATGTTGTAAGAATAGAGGTAATGGGGATCCGCCCCGATATACTTGCCGATATCATGGAGCAGAGCGCCGACACGAAGCATAAACCGCTGGCTTTCACCCAGGCCGTGAACCCTGGAAAGCTTATCAAACATTATCATGCAGGCATTTTCAACATATTGGCTGTGGGGCTTGATGTACCGGTAGCGCTCAGCCAGCTTTCGTGCACAGGAGAGAATATCCTCATTAAAATCGATATACCGGGAGCCCAGGCCGGGGCGGTTGAAATGCTCAACGATCATGCCGTCAACCAGAGAAACATTAGGTATAACGATGGTATCACTTCCTGTTTTATCAAAAAACTTGCGTATCAGGATCATGGACGGAACAAACAGCTCCGCATCCCCATAGGATATATCCATTTCCTCCGAAATGGCCGTCGTGGATTTTGTAACGATTCGGGCATACCGCTCTTCAAACAGAGTTCTCGGAATGGTTACCACTGTGCCTCCTCCTGTGCTGCTTAGGCGCATCATGTTCTCAAACTCCGGGCTTACAAGCACGTAGTGAGCGATTTCATTGGAGGACTTTAAAAACTCTACATTTTCAATGTGAGCTTCCACATATTCTTCTAAAACCTTGGAGAAATGGAGCGTGTGCTTTTCTACCTTTGAAATGGATTCCTTAATGCGAAGAGCCCCGATTTTGAGGCTCTGGCTGGACACCAGAAGGTTGTTCTCCGACATTAAAAGCTGAATACTTCCCCCGCCCACATTTAAGATGAGGGTAGGCTCATCCGTATTGATGGCGGGATGATTCCGAAGCTGCCATTTAATGGCTTTGTAGGCCAGAAATTTCTCCTGGGAATTATTAATAATCTCCACATCGAAGCCGGTGAGCAGGCGAATGCGATCCAGCATGTAATCACGGTTGGCAGCTTCTCTTATGGCACTGGTGGCCACAATGCGCCATTCCCTGACGCCGTAGTCCGTCATGAGCCTTTTAAAGCCCTGTATGGCCTCACAGGTTTTTTGCACCGATTCAAAGCTCAGTTTTTCATCGTTGAAGGTGTCGCGGCCAAGGGGAATGAGCTTATCAACCGTTTCCAGCACACGGATTTCGCCGTTTTCGCCGGCCTGAACGATTTTCATGCGCAGCTTGTGGGAACCGATATCAATAGCTGCAAACAATTTGGACTTCATAATCTGTTCATCCTTTTGGCGTGCTCTTTTGCCGCCCGACAACCGAATAAACGCCCTGTTTATTCAATCTGGCTGTATTACTTAAGTATACCACGCCTATTCGAGGTAATACCACAAAAAAAATCAGACCAAACGCATGTATACACGTTTTAGTCTGATTTAACCTTCTCTTTACATAAGGCTTAAAGGAGGTTGGTTTTCGCTTTCGGCCCTCAGTTAAAATTCAGCTTGGAGACCTTCAAAACCCCTGTGGTATTGCGAAGTCTTTGAATAACCCCATCGGTCACGTCACTGTCCACACTGACAAAGGATACGGCCTTGTCACCCTCTGGGCTGCGGCTCCACTGCATGGAACCGATGTTGATGTTGTTTTCGCCAAGCAGGGTTCCCACTTTCCCGATAATGCCGGGAACATCCTTGTTCTGGATGGCCAAAACATGGCTTGTGGGTTCAAAATCAAAACGGTATCCGAAAAAGTCCACTATACGGATGGCATCCTTGGCAAAAATAGTTCCTGACACGGAAAGCACCCGGCTCTTTCTGAAGAATTTAACGGTGATGAGGTTAGTGTATTTTTCAAGGACGCTGGTGCGGCTTTCAATAAGCTCAACTCCCATTTCCTTAAGCTTCAGCTCGGCATTGACATAATTGACCTCGGAATTGTTAACCACGGACAAAAAGCCTTTGGCAACAGCCAGGGTAACGGGCTTGGTGGGCTTATCGGCCAGATCGCCGCTGTAAACCACCTCGATTTTATCCACCCTTTCGCTTTCCGCCTGGTAATAAATAGCACCCAGCTTTTCACCCAGGCTGATATAGGGCCGCAGCTCACTGACATCACCGGTGATGGGAGGCATATTCACAGCAGCCACCAGCTCGCCGTTTAAAACGGATTCCACCATTTTTGCAACCCCGAGGGAGCAGTTCACATTGGCTTCCTTGGTGGATGCCCCCAGATGAGGAGTTAAAATCACCTGATCCAGATCCAGAAGTGAATTCCAGTAATCCTGCTCTTCAGGAGACTTGTTGAAGTTGGGCTCCACCTCCTGGACGTCCAGGGCGGCACCGGCGATATGTCCGGAAGCGATAGCTTTATAAAGAGCGGTTTCGTCAATCATACCGCCTCTTGCCACGTTTACAATGCGAGCGCCCTTCTTGCACAGAGCCAGCTCTCTTTCCCCGATAAGATTCTTGCTTTCAGGGGTCTTTGGTATATGTATGGTAATGAGGTCCGCTGTTTTTAAAAGATCATCCAGAGTTTCAGCCCGGGTAATGCCCAGCTGCTTAACCCTTTCATCGGTAAGGTAAGGGTCATAGCCCACCACATTCATGCCCACGCCCACAAGCTTCCTGGCCACAATGGATCCTATTTTGCCCAGGCCGATAACACCTGCGGTTTTGCCGTCCAGCTCCTCGCCGACAAACTTATTGCGTCTAAAATCCTTCTGCTTGGCCGCATGATAAGCCTGAGCCACATTTCTGAACACGGAGAAAATAAGTGCTACGCTCATTTCGGCAGCAGCCATGGTATTTCCGTCAGGAGTATTGACTACTGTAATGCCTCGAAGGGTACACTCGTTGACATCTATATTGTCCACGCCATTTCCCGCCCGTCCGGCAACTTTCAGACGGCCGCCCTTTTCAAGTACATCCTTTTTTACCTTGGTGGCGCTTCTGACAATGATGGCATCGTATTCACCGATAACATTCAAAAGCTCCTCATGGGACAAACCAAAGGGAGTATCCACTGTAAAGCCTTTGCTTTTCAGGTACTCAATACCATTGGATGCCATTTTGTCGGTAACAATAATCTTCGGCATTTTCAATCTTCCTCCTGAACTTGTTGGAAAGAAACCGGCTCTCAGTATTGTCCGGCAGAATATCTCGGTCTTAAGGCAATTGCCGGATCGGGTATTTAGGGTACAAGAAAAGCCAAACGCTTAGCGTTTGACCTCTGAAAAAGCCGATATGACAAGGTAAGAAACGTGGCGATGTTCGCCATGCTTCCGCTTTACTCTGTCCTTTTGCCTGAGAGATACATTGTTCTTGCTGCTTATGCCGCTTTACAGCCTTTCAGCAGCCCGAAAACTTGCCCCTTCGGCGCCTTCATCGGTCTCTCCAGAGATCCGTCGGGCTAAGGTCGGTTTACCTGTGGGCATCACCCCTTCGGTGGGCCTGTGCATAAAAATGCACCCGCCGCTCTCCCTGAGCCGTCATCCGGTACTATGAGCCGGTTAAACAGTATTTACTTCTGTTTAAACCTATCCTATTTTAATATGATTATACTCTTAACACCCTATTTGTCAAGGAAAAGTGCAGGCTTCAATTCTCTCTCCTTCATTTTCCGGCGTTCTACGCAGGTCATCGGTAAAGGGCGCTTGTATCGTAAATCAAAAGGTATTCCGGGTTTTTTGCCTCGGCCTTGAAAATGAGATAAAGCTGCTGCCCGCCCTCCGGTGCAAAAGCCATACCCGTGAGCCGGGTGAGATCATGCCCGCTTATGGACAGCACCATTTCCTCCCTAAAGGTATCAACGGACAACAAGCGAATGCCGGATTTGTCCTTTATGGCAATAAAACGGCTGTCCTCTGAAAAAGCAGCCCGAAGAGGTTCGTCAGGGGTATCCCATTGCCCTTGAATCCGGGTCGGATTTTGAGGATCCACATCGTAAACGGTATATCCGGGGCCGTTGCCGCCTTCGGTGATATAAGCCAGATGGCGTCCGTCTCCGGAAAGGGTCATATCCACCCCATTCATGCCCAAAGCATCCGCTGTTTGAAGCTTTGAAAAGCTGTTGGAATACAGGGAATAGGATAACGTCATGAG
>JAEXPO010000075.1 GCA_023446675.1 Bacillota bacterium
CGTCTACGGTGGAGGCAACCCAGGCGTCCTCTGTGATGGCGGCTTTTATGTTCGGGCCATATTGATCCACCAGAGCGGCTATTTCAATAAAGGCGTTTTTCCCGGCCAGGCTGCGAAACTGGGTGGGACTTATCATGACAATGTCGTATTCGGCGCCGGAGGCCAGCTCCAAATTCAGCTTTTCGTCGGCCCGTTCGGCGGGAAGCAGGTAGCAGTCCAGATAATAGCCTGTGAGCTCGGTGATCTTGTCATGAGGAGGTTCCTTGTTGGGGTCGGTGGGCTGGTTGCCCATGAGAACCTTTAAGGTCACCGGTTCGTTGCTTGGGGTCGCAGTAGCTTCGGGATTGTTTTTCGGGGAAGGGGATTCGGAGACGCTGCCGCTGTTGGGAACGGCGGAGCAGGCCGAGGCTAAAAGAACTACTGCGGCCATAAGGGACATTAAACGGATTTTCAGGGTTTTCATACGATGCGTTACTCCTCTCAGTTTCATGATTTTTTAAATGACCGTTTCCATAAAAACGGTTATTTTACAAGTAAGGAAAAAGTTTGTTTTAGCGGCTTTAAGCGGCTTTTCGACAATGCTCTGCACAGCCCTTATCCCTTGACGGACCCGACGATTATGCCCTTTATAAAAAAGCGTTGCAGGAAGGGATAAACAATGAGGATGGGCAGGGTAGCCACAACAATGGTTGTGGCGCGAATGGAGTCCGGGGTAAGGTTCATGGCGGATTCAATGCTGACCACCGATTGGGCATTTACCCCCTCGTTAAGCACCTTCATCGCGTTGTATATCATTTCGTACAGGTAGAGCTGAAGGGGCTTAAGGGCCGGGGAGGAGATATAAATCATGGCTGTAAAATAATCGTTCCAGTAAGAAACCATGTAAAACAGGGTTACTGTTGCCAGTGAAGGCAGCGAAATGGGGAGCATGATTTGGAACAGGATGCGGATGTTGGAGGCCCCGTCTATTTTTGAGGCTTCCTCAAGGGCATCGGGGATTTCCTCGAAGCAATTTTTCACGATGAGCATATTGAAGACATTGACGAGCATAGGCAGAAACAATACCTGAAAGGTGTCGGTAAGCTTTAAGTAGCGAAACAGCATGTAATTGGGAATCATGCCGCCGTTAAACAGCATGACAAAAATCCACAGGTACAGAAAAGCCTTGCGCCCCTTAAGGTGTATGCGGGATAAAGGGTAGGCGGTGATAACGGTGCAGAACAGCGAGGAAAACGTGCCTACTGCCAGCAGGATGAAGCTGTTTAAAAAAGAGGTTCGGAACTGCTCCTGCGCCAAAACATATTTATAGGTATCTATTTGGAACCCAATAGGCCACAGTCCCACCTGCCCCGCAATCACCGCGTAATCGCTGGAGAGCGACTTGGCCATAAGGTTGACAAAGGGAAGCAGCATGGAAAGTCCAAGAAGTGATAGAACGGTGAAATTGGTGCCGTGAAAGAGCCTTGTGGCCCAGCCTTTTTCCTGAATCATAACGTACCTCCTTACCAGATGCTTTTGCCCAGGGTTTTCCGGCTGATAAAGTTAGTGGATACAACCAGCAGGAAGGCAATGACAGAGTTGAAAAGACCTACGGCCGTACCCAATGAGAAGTTCATCTGGCCCAGACCGATGCGGTAAGTGTAGGTCTGAATAATGTCCGCCGACTGATAAACCGTAGGGTTGTACAGCACGAGAATTTGAGTGAAGCCCGCATCCAGCACCGCACCTACCCGCATAATCAGCATGAGTACGATGGTAGATAAAATGCCGGGCAAAGTAATGTGGATAAGACGGTGAAAGCTATTGGCCCCGTCGATGGTGGCGGCCTCATACAACTCCTGATCCACTCCGGCCAGCGCGGCCAGATAAATAATGGAGCTCCAGCCGATTTCCTTCCACCCCTCCGTAATAATGAGCACCCAGCGAAAAATGGCGTTATCCATAAAGAAACGGATGGGTTCGCTTATCATGCCAAGCTGGATTAAGATCTGATTAACGACGCCGGAGGTTCCCAAAAGGCTGAGAAAAATGCCGCCCACCACAACCCAGGACAGAAAATGGGGCAGATAAAGAACGGTTTGAGTTACCTTTTTAAACACGCCCAGCCTTACCTCGTTGAGAAGAAGCGCAAGAATAATGGGCAGAGGAAACAATATGGCAATTTTCATGATAGAAATCGTAAGTGTGTTGCCGAATGCTCTCAAAAATTCTTCCTTCCTGAAAAGGGAACGGAAAATATCAAGTCCTGCGAACTCACTTTTAAAAATAGCGTCAATGGGATTATCTCCGGCATAAATGTTATAATCCACAAACGCAATGGTGATTCCCAGCATGGGAAGTATCTTGATAATGAACATAAAAATAAGACCGGGAATGAGAAGCAGATAAAGATCAAAATTGCGTGCAAGATAGGAAAGTAATGTGGATTTGGATCTTGCTCCAGGTTTAACCGTTTCATGTGCTGCAGCGGGTGTCACAAATATCCCTCCTGTGTACAGTTTTTTTAGACAAATATAATTATAAAATGGGATTATTTTTGTGTAAACGAACGATAAACTCAATTAATAGTACAATTTTTAGATTTGTAGAACTAAAAATGAGCCTTTAGTTTTGAATATTCCGGCACCAAGCCCCAAAGGCTTATTTGCTGCTGCGGAGTAAAGCCTGAGATAGAAAAGATAAAAGTTGACACTCCGGAAGGCCAGCCTATATGATAGAAGCATGGCTGGCCTTCGTCGGCCTGGGACAATACGTTTGATATGGCTTAAAACGGGAGACTGCCTTAAGGCAGCAGACATAATGAAAGCCCAGAAGCTGAAGGAGTGTATATGAAGCATACTATCGGAAAACAGAAGAAAATCGCATTAATTGCCCATGATAATAAAAAAGAAGATTTAATAAATTGGGTGAAGCAAAACAAACACATTCTAGGAAATCATTTTCTGTGCGGTACCGGAACCACAGCAAAGCTTATTTCAGAATCTACCCTCCTGCCTGTAAAAGCCTATAAAAGCGGCCCTCTCGGAGGCGATCAGCAAATTGGCGCCGCAGTTGTGAACCGTGAGGTGGATTTTATGATATTTTTCTGGGACACGCTGACCGCCCAGCCGCATGACCCTGATGTAAAGGCGCTTTTAAGAATAGCCGTGCTTTATAATATTCCTATTGCCATGAACAGCGCAAGTGCCGATTTTATAATTAACTCCCTGCACATGGATAAAGAGTTTACCACACAGGACTGACAGGCGTTTCATTGCAATAAATAAAAGCTGCGTCTTAAATACATTACGTAATCCAAGAGCAAGGAAAAAAGATGTTAGCCTTCTCTAAAAGTGGGTATATAATTATCAAGAGACACAAGGTCTAAGGGTTCACACCCGAAGGTATTGAGAGGAGGCGGCTTTCTATGAACGATGAAAGAAATGGCGGCAACGCAAAGGAAAAACGTACTCAGGATTCAAGCTTCGAGTCCTTTACGTTCGATGAACCGATTTGCTCGGCTGAGTTTGCCGAGGGTTGCCTTTTTCCTTCCGAAGACGAAGAGAAAACTGACAATCCGTGATTAGTAATTTATCGCTGATAAACATCAATAAAAAAAGCCCGGTCAAAGGTACGGTTTAATAGGGAAACTTGTTGAACCATACCCCAGAACGATACGGAAAAACAGAAGAGAGGCGTTGTCCCGCAAGGGATAGCGTCTCTCTTGTATAGAGC
>JAEXPO010000118.1 GCA_023446675.1 Bacillota bacterium
GCCATGAGCAGGCCGGTGGCATTACCCTTTTGCCGGATTCGGTGGAAGCCTTTCGGAGAAGCATCAATCAATACGCCGAAGCTCATATGGACGACAGCATGCTCAGAGCACGGCTGGATATCCATCTTAAGGTTGAGGAAAGGGATTTGAGCCTTAAAACCGCAAAACGGCTGGGATTATTGGAGCCCTGCGGATGCGGAAACCCTGTTCCCTTGCTTTTGGCCCAAAACATTGAAATTCGGGATAAGAAAAAAATCGGCAATAACCGCCATTTAAGGCTTCAATTCCTGATAAACGGACAGCTTGTACCCGCCGTTTATTTTAACGGCGGAGATCTGGAAACTCATCTTTACCCTGGCGCAAGGGTGGATCTGGCCTTTTATCTTGAGATTAACTGCTGGCAGGGAAAGGAGCTCCTGCAGCTCCGAATAGCCGATATGCGCTTAAACAAAAGGGATCTCAATAAGAACCGGTTTTTGACAGAAGCCGCCAAACGGGTGGAATGTCTTGATTGTGAAGAACAATGGCTTTATAATGGGATTACTGACAATTTTCTTAAGGATGAGGATGTTCTTGTAAACAGGGACGACCTTGCTGTCATATACAGATATATGCAGAAGCTTGAGCAAAATGTGTTTAGTCTTTCGGACATCTTTCGGCATGCCAGGCTGATACAGGAAAAGTCCGGCAGGTCTATGAATTATTTTAAGCTGTTTCTCGGTTTTCTGGTTTTTGATGAGCTGGAAATTATGAGCTTCAGCCTGGATAAGGATGGCCGATACAGTGTTGAAATAACACCCGGCACTGCAAAAGTGGATCTTGGAGAATCTGAGCTGCTCTCTTATGTAGCAAAATATCAGAAAAAGGGATTGCATTAACAATGATGGAACAATTCCTTAAATTAAAGGAAATTGTAAAAAGCTATAAACCGGATGCCAATTTGGAATTGTTAGAAAAGGCATATAATCTGTCCGAAACAGCCCATCAGGGACAGGAAAGGGTATCCGGAGATCCATACATTATTCATCCTCTGGAGGTCGGTATCATTCTGGCCCAGCTGGAAATGGATGAGAGTTCTATTGCTGCGGGCATTTTGCATGACACCATTGAGGACACAACCTATTCCTATGAGTCCATTCGTCAGCACCTGGGAACAGAAATTGCCGAGCTGGTGGACGGAGTTACTAAGCTTACCAATATCCCCTACACCACCAAGCAGGAAATCCAGGCGGAAAATTTCAGGAAAATGTTCCTTGCCATGGCCAAGGATATTCGTGTCATCATTATAAAGCTTGCCGACAGGCTGCATAATATGCGTACGCTGAAATTCATGTCCAGAGAGCAGCAGCTTAAAAAAGCCCGTGAAACCATGGACATTTATGCGCCTTTGGCTCATCGACTTGGTATTCATAAAATCAAATGGGAGCTTGAGGATTTAAGCTTTCGCTATCTTGACGAAAAGCATTACTATGACCTGGTGGAGAAAATTTCGAAAAAACGCCGGGAAAGAGAAGAATACATCAATAACATTATCATTGATGTCATAAAGAAAACGGAAGAGGTTGAAATCAACGCCGATATTGAAGGCCGGGCCAAGCATCTCTACAGCATTTACAAAAAAATGGTCAGCCAGAACAAAACCATCGATCAGATTTATGACCTTTTTGCCATTCGCCTTATTGTTGACAGCGTTAAGGACTGCTATGCCGTTTTAGGGCTTATGCATGAAATGTTCAAGCCCATGCCGGGCCGTTTTAAGGACTACATTTCCATGCCCAAGCCCAATATGTACCAATCCCTTCATTCCACTGTTATAGGGCCCGAGGGTATTCCCTTTGAGGTTCAAATCCGTAGTTGGGAAATGCACCGGGTAGCGGAGGTGGGTATTGCCGCCCACTGGCAATATAAGGAAGGGGGCCATGAGGAAAAATCCTATGGCGAAAAGCTGTCCTGGCTGCGTCAGATTATCGATTGGCAAAAGGATGCCCGGGATGCGGATGAATTCATGGAAACCCTGAAAATCGATCTCTTCACCGACGAGGTGTTTGTTTTTACGCCAAAGGGCGATGTAAGAAGCCTGAAGGCCGGATCCACACCCATTGACTTTGCCTATTCCATTCACAGTGCCATAGGAAACAGAATGATCGGCGCTAAAATAAACGGACGCATTGATACCCTGGACTATGAGCTGAAAAATGGCGACATTATAGAAATTATAACCTCCGGTGCCAGCAATGGCCCATCCAGAGACTGGCTTAAAATTGCAAAAACCTCCCAGGCCCGCAATAAAATCAATCAATGGTTTAAGAAAGAAAAGCGGGAAGAGAATATTGAGCAGGGCAAGGAGCTTTTTGAACGGGAAGTAAAAAAGAATTACCTCACCTTAAGCCAGGTGGTTAAGTCGGATATTATGGATGGTATTCTTAAGAAATACACCTTCCATAATGTGGATGATCTTTACGCAGCCATTGCCCTTGGAGCCATTACGGCCGCCAAGGTCATATCACGATACCGGGAGGAATACCGGAAAAGCCTGCCCCCCGAGCAGCAAACCCATATGC
>JAEXPO010000132.1 GCA_023446675.1 Bacillota bacterium
CGGGCTCCGAAGCTCAATCCGGGTGGAGCCTGCGCCCATGGAGGAAGGAATCCGGATAAGGGGGCTTCTGTTTTTGGCAGCCCAGGCGATATGCACGGGAGCCTCATAGCCTGAAACCAGGCGCTTATAGGAATTCACGATGGGATTGGCCACCGCGGTAATAGCTTTAATATGATCCATAATGCCCGCCATAAAGCTGTAGGCCACCTTGGAAAGCCCCAGGCGATCGTTGGCATCATAAAAGGCGTTTTCTCCGTCCTTTGAAAGGGACAGATTGGTGTGGAGACCGCTTCCGGCCATGCCGGAGATGGGCTTGGGCATAAAGGTGGCGGCAAGGCCGTGACGACGGGCTACCGTCTTAACAACCAGCTTGAAGGTCATGAGATTGTCGGCTGCCTGGAGGGCCTCGTCATAGCGAAAATCAATCTCGTGCTGGCCGTTGGCCACCTCGTGATGAGAAGCTTCAATATTAAAGCCCATTTCCTCCAGTGTCAGGCAGATATCCCTTCTGGCATCCTCGCCTAAATCCATAGGACTTAAATCAAAATAGCCGCCCTTGTCATGGGAGGTGGTGGTGGGCTTGCCGTTATCATCGGTGTGGAAAAGGAAAAACTCACATTCGCTGCCCACGTTGAAGGTATAGCCAAGCTTGGCGGCTTCATCAACCGCACGCCTCAGTATGTAGCGGGGATCACCCTCAAAGGGCCTGGCATCGGGTGTATAAACATCGCATAAGAGCCTCGCCACCCTTCCGTTCTGGGGACGCCAGGGGAAGATTGCAAAGGACTGGATGTCCGGATAAAGGTACATATCCGATTCTTCTATACGAACAAAGCCGTCAATGGAGGAGCCGTCAAACATGTATCTATTTTCAAGAGCTTCCTCGAGATAATCAACGGTGATTGCGAGATTTTTTGACATTCCGAAAAGATCAGTGAATTGCAGACGAATGAATTTAATATCGTTTTCTTTGGCTAAGCGGAGGATCTGATCCCGGTTAAGGTTGCTCTTCATAATATTTGCTCCTTTGCAAATTTATTTGAGAAGGATTACTGGATTGCTGTTGAAGGATTTAAAAATAAAACTTGCAACAGTAATACAAATTATAGCATAGTCAAAAAGGATAATGCAAGAACAGATTTTACCGGATTTGTCTTTCGATCGCCGCAAGTGTACGTGGTTGCGGACAATTTGGAGAAAGGCGAATTTCCTGAAATTTGAAATCATCTTTGCAGGACTTTGAAGATGTGCCGTCATATTCCCGTTATACGATTGTGTTTTATTATGCTTATGCTCACTCTTTTTTATTGGCAGGCTTCCTATAAAGGGAATGGTAAGGCCTCTTAGTATAGGATACAATTAAAAGTGACGGAATCCCTGTCTCTAAAATGAATATTTTACAGCAATATGCCTTCAATTAAGCAGCTACCATAGCTATCAAGTCATTTTACCCAGTCTTGCCCATAAAAGCAATAATACATCGGAAAGGAATGTGCTGTTTATGCCGGATAAGGAACTGTATTTTGAAAACCCCATCCTGCCGGGATTCTATCCTGATCCCTCTGTCTGCCGGGTAGGGGAGGATTATTACCTTGTGAACTCCAGCTTTACCTTTTTCCCCGGAATTCCCCTGTTCCACAGCCGTGATCTTGTAAACTGGGAGCAGCTTGGACATGTGTTGGATCGTCCGGGTCAGCTGCCCTTAAACGGGCTATCTCATTCCCAGGGCATTTACGCCCCCACGCTTCGATGGCACAGAGAAACCTTTTATCTTGTTTCAACCCTTATCGGCGGCAAAGGAAACTTTATTGTTACCGCCTCAAATCCTGCGGGCCCCTGGTCAGATCCCGTTTTTATAAAGGGGGCGCCGGGTATTGATCCCTCCCTTTTCTTTGAGGAAGACGGAAGGTGCTACATGATGGGAACGGCGGAGGTTCCCGAAGGCGGCAGGTATTTCGGCGACAATGAAATATGGCTCAGGGAGCTTGACCTAAAAAGCTTAGCCTTAAAGGGTGAACGCTATGGCCTCTGGCGGGGAGCGCTGAAGGACGCCATTTGGGCGGAGGGCCCCCATCTTTATAAAAAGGGGGATTACTATTATTTACTTATTGCCGAGGGCGGCACCGACTATCATCATGCCGTTACCGTTGCCCGAAGCAAAAAGCTTACGGGACCCTATGAAGGCTGTCCCGCCAATCCGGTTCTCACTCACCGGCATCTGGGAAGAAAGCACCCTATTGTGAATGTGGGACATGGGGATCTGGTGGAAACACCCAAAGGGGAATGGTGGATAACCCTCTTGGGATCACGCCCCTTCGGAGGGTATTATCGCAATCTGGGGAGGGAGACCTTTCTGGCGCCGGTGGTGTGGGAGGAGGACTGGCCTGTGATTTGCCCCGGAACGGGCAAGGTTGAAAAGAGATATCCCAAGCCCGACCTGACGGATAAAGAGAAGCTCGGAGCCCAAATAAGCAGTGATAAAGACAGGGATAAGAAAACTGGCGTGAGGGTCGAAGGGTTTGGGAAAACAAGGCTCTCGTGGGTGTGGAATTGTATGGGAACGCCCGAAGAACCCTTTTGGCAATTCAACCCCCAAACGGGTGCGCTTACTCTCAGACTGAAGCCGGAAGAGCTCAATAGCGCGCAAAATCCTTCCTTCCTTGGACGGCGCCTCCAACACACCTGCTTTTCCGTAGAGGCCGACCTGTATTTTTCTCCGGAGCGCAGCGGTCAATGGGCAGGCCTTGCTCTGGTGCAGAGCCCCTCCTTTCACATCCGATTCGAGTATGGCATGAGGGAGGGCTTTAACGTGCTTCGGCTGGTGTACTGTGAAAAGGGCGAGGAAAGGACGGTGGCGGAGAAGCGGCTCTCCGCATCCAGGCTGCTAATGAGGATTGATGCCGTGGGCCAGAACTATGACTTTTTATATGAAACGGCTGAAAAGGACGAGGGTGAAATGGAAAGTGAAAAGGTGTGGCGGCTTCTGGCGAACAATATTGACGGCAGGGTTCTCAGCACCGAAAGGGCCGGAGGCTTTACGGGAGCTTATACGGGCGTATGGGGCCGAACGGAGGGAGCGGATTCTGAAATATCCGCAGAGTACGTAACCTTCTTGTATAACGGGTGGGATAAGGCATAAGCCGCTCCGGACATGACAGGCCCGGAAGGCTGCGGGTTCGGTAAAAGGAGGAGGTTAGTCTGATTAAGAAGAAGGCATAATTTAAGAAGACGGAGTATTCTTTTTTGAAATACTCCGTCTTCTTTTGACCGGCAGCCGTTTGCGCAAGCAACCCCGGCTAAAAGGGCGGGCTTGGAGGCCTCCGAGCCTTTGATTTTTATGCGGCTCCCCTTTTCAGACGAACGCATAACAGCCTGGCGTTGTATGAAAAGGGCCGTGCTTAAAGGGGATGCTGTTATTTAAAGGAATCGTATTTGGCTTTCGCGGCCGTAACCGCGGAATTAAAGGCTTCCTCCAGCTGAGCTGAGCCTGCGGCCTCGTATTCGGCGGCATAATCGGCCCACTGGGTATTGATATCAAGCTGGCCGACAATGAACGCAGGAATGTACCTTAAGGTGATTTCCCCCATTTTGGTGCGCATATCATTAATTTCCGAAGGCAGCTGAATAATGGTAAAGTAGGGTGGGAGCTCCCCGTAAGCGCTGTCCTTGTAAGAATCAACCACGCTGTTGGCATAGGCTTTTGCTTCCGAGTCGGGCGTTGTGTCCACGGCGATGGGG
>JAEXPO010000199.1 GCA_023446675.1 Bacillota bacterium
GAGCGCTATCATTCAACCGAGCTGGTTAAAGACCTTACCGACGAAAAAAGCCGCTTCTGGCAAGAATAGTTTTATTTCCCCCCGAGTTTTTTGTACCCTCGGTTTTTATTTCAGTTCCGGAACGATGCTCGGCGGAGTCTGGTTCAGAACCCCCTTCACAAGGTTTTCAGCTGCCCTGAGGGCAATGGCTTGCCGGGTTTTATCCGTGGCCGAGCCCATATGTGGCATGGTGACTACTCTGGGAAGCTTTAAAAGGGGATTGTCCTTTGAAACAGGCTCCTTGTCGTAAACATCCAGCCCCGCTCCTCCAATGAGGCCCTTTTCCAGTGCGTCTATCAGTGCCTTTTCATTAACGACAGGGCCTCTTGATGCATTGATGAAAAGGGCTGTTTTTTTCATTTTAGCAAATTGAGGAGCATCGATTAGGTAACGGGTTTCAGGTGTGAGAGGTGTCATTAATACGATAAAGTCGGATTTCTCCAGGAGCTCGTCCATAGAGACATACTCGGCATTATAGCGGGCTTCGGCCTCGGGTTTACGGGAACGGTTGTTATAGAGGACTTTCATGTCAAAGCCCAAGGCCCCTCTTTTAGCTACGGCCTCCCCTATTCTGCCCATTCCAATTATACCAAGTGTTGAATGATGGACATCGGTGCCGTTATAACCCACCACATCGGCAGTTTCCCATTTTCCGTCCTTTACATAACGATCCAGCTCCGGAATTCTGCGGGCTGTTGACAGTATAAGGCCAAAAATCAAATCGGCTACCGTGTCGTCAAGGACATAGGGCGTGTGGGTTCCAATAACTCCGTGGGCTTTCATGACATCAATTTCGTAATTGTTATAGCCTACGGAAAGGTTGCTCACAATTTTAAGGTTTGGAGCCTGGCTTAAAAGCTCCTCATTAATGCGCATTCCGGATTGTATAAGGCCCTGCTTATCCTTTAACCGGGATAAGAGGTATTCCCGGGGAATGTCCCCCTCACCCTCCCATTTTTCATAATCACAGTACTGGGCGATATACCTTTCTGCGGCTTCAGGTATGGGGGTTGCGATGTAAACTTTAGGTCGATTATCCATTTTCTATCTCCATTCCTGCTTAGTTATCTTCGAATGCTTACTATAGCTTCAAAAGGCATAATACCATAGACTGGGACGATTTTGAATATTTAAAGGAAACATGAGGAACATAATTTCATTCATTACAAAATAAAGCGGTTCGCCAGGCCCTCCACACGTTCCAACAATTTCTCTCCTATCGTATGTCAGAAGAACAAATCCCTTTCCCCGCTTTTCAGCCGGCCCAGCTTATCGGTGAGCGCCTTTTTCACAGAGGCATGGCCTATGGCCGAAAGCTCCTTTTCAACGAGTCTTCCGCCAAGCTCCGTAAGCTCGCTGTCGCCGTAGTCCAGCATGTATTCCATTAAGGTTAAAAGGGCGTTGGGGGTACAGACATTTTGAATATTCCCGGTTCGGGCCAGCTCCATAAACCGGTCCCCAGTCCGTCCCTGCCTGTAGCAGGCGGTGCAGTAGCTTGGAATGTAGCCGTCGGAGATGAGATCCTTTATAACCTCCAGGGGTTTCCTCTCGTCGGAAAGCTCAAACTGCTCCGTTTTAAGGCCGTCCTCCTCTTCCTTATAGCCGCCGATTCCGGTGCAGGATCCGGCGCTCACCTGAGACACTCCATAACTCAGAAGCTCATTTCGCATTTCAGCCGTTTCCCGGGTGGACATGATAATGCCCGTATAGGGAACAGCAATGCGTATTATGGCCACCAGGCGCTTAAAGGTTTCATCATCCACCAGATGAGGGAAGCTTTGAAGGTTCATACCCTCGGCCTTTTTAAGCCGCGGCATGGAAATGGTGTGAAAACCAACGCCAAAGGCTTCTTCAAGCTGCCTGTTGTGCAGCATAAGGGCCAGAACCTCAAAGGTGGGCTCATATAAGCCGAACAGAACCCCCGCGCCCACATCCTCAATACCGGCTTCCATGGCCCGGTCAAAGGCGGTGAGGTGGTATTGGTAATCGCTTTTCATGCAGTGGGGATGCATTTTTTCGTAGGTGGGCTTATGATAGGTTTCCTGAAAGAGGATATAGGTTCCTATTCCCTTTTCCTTGAGCCTCTTGTAATCCTCAACTGTGGTAGCTGCGATATTCACATTTACCCTGCGGATGCTGCCGTTTTCAAGCTTGGTCTCATATATAGCATCCAGCGCCTCAAGAATGTAATCGAGACTACAGTTGACGGGATCCTCCCCGGCTTCCAGAGCCAGCCTCTTGTGGCCCATTTTTTCAAGAATCCGCACCTCCTCCTGAATCTGCTCCCGGTTTAGCTTTTTACGGGACATTTCCTTATTGCAGCGTTGGAAGCCGCAGTAAACGCAGTTATTCACACAATAGTTGGAAACGTAGAGCGGGGCGAAAAGCACGATACGGTTGCCGTAAATGCGGCGTTTAATTTCTCCCGCAACCTTATATAGGCGCTCCAGCCGGCTTTTATCCGTTATTTGAAGCAAGAGGGCAATATCCCCGGGCTCAAGCCTCTCACCCTGCTCCGCTTTCACAACAGCCTTCTCTTTTTCAGCATCTCCCGCCTTGCGGGCTTCCTCCAAAAGAGCATGGATTTCTTCATGATTGATGGTTGTTACATTTTTTCCCATAACCTTTGATTTCATTTTTACCTCCATTGGGGATGATCTCCCCTTGAACGGCCCATGACAAAGCCGACACTGTTAATGCGTCTTTCCAGGCAGCCGCGGCACTCAGCCGCTTCATCGCCGGTGCAAATCTTATTGTCATAAAGCTGATAATGCTTTCGGACATCCACAGGGGACAAATTGGGCATTACCACGTTGGCTCCTGCCAGTATGGCCTTCTCGCGGCCCTTAGGATCAAGTGTTCCTACCGCGGTTGTGGCAGGAAGCAGCGCGTCGGGAAGCAGCAGCCGTATAAGGGCAAGAAGGGTCAGGGTCAGCTCCAGGCTGCCCGCAGGATGGTTTCCCAAGGGGGTATCCTTTTGAGGAATAAAAGGGCCGATGCCCACCATGTGAGGAGCCAGCTCCTTTAAAAATAATAAATCCTCCGCAAGGGTTTCATAGGTTTGACCCGGAGAGCCCACCATAAATCCGGCCCCTACCTGATAGCCGATAGCCTTTAAATCGAAAAGGCATTGCTTGCGGTTGGTTAGGCTCATGTCCAAAGGGTGCAAAAGGCGATAATGGGCCTCATCCGCCGTTTCATGGCGCAGAAGGTAGCGGTTGGCCCCCGCGTCGAAAAGCCGCTGGTAGGAGGCTTTGCTGCGCTCACCCAGAGAAAGGGTTATGGCGCAGTCGGGAAAGCTTTGGCGTATATCGTATACAATTTTTTCCATGCGCTCATCCGTGAACCAGGGATCCTCGCCGCCTTGAAGCACAAAGGTCCTGTAGTCCAGCTCATACCCCAGACGGCAGCAGTCCAGGATCTGCTCGGGGGTAAGGCGGTAGCGGAAGGCCTTTTTGTTGCTTTGGCGTATGCCGCAATAATAGCAGTCATTCCGGCAGTAATTGGTGAATTCGATAAGGCCCCGGGTAAAAATTTCCCTTCCGTAGCGTGCGTCCCGAACGGACGCCGAGGCCTCTAAAAGCGCGGAACGCTCCAGCGCCGGCCCCTCCGTTTCGAGGGTACAGAAGCCTTTTTCATTGAGATCCTTTATAAGAAGTGCCAGCCGGTCCTTGGAAAGGCCCTGTACCATTTCCATAAGACTTTCGCTTGTCATTACCTGGGACATACGCTCTTCTCCTCCTCCCAGATAAGCTTTGCCAGCGGAAACGGCTCCAGCACCCGGTTCAGAATACCCTGGACACAGGCAATTAAAACTCCGTAGTTGATAATGGGGACGCCAAAGCTTTTAGCGGTTTCAATGCGGTTCACCATTTCGGTACGGCCCAGCATGCATGCGCCACAGTGGACTATAAGGGCATATTGGCTCACATCCTGTCCGTAAGTGCTTCCGCTGACATGGTGGAAGGTAAGCTCCTTGCCCGTCATCTCCCTAAGCCAGCGGGGAATTTTTACCCGGCCGATGTCATCGGACTGCTGATGATGGGTACAGGCCTCGGCCACAAGAATTTTGTCCCCGTCCTTCAGGCGGCTTATGCTGCTTGCCCCTCTTACAAGCTCCTCCAAATCCCCCTTAAAACGGGCAAACAAAATTGAGAAGGAGGTAAGAAGAATATCCTCGGGCGTATCGGCGGCCACTTTTAAGAAGACCTGGGAATCGGTGACAACCATTCGGGGCTTCTCACGTAAAAGAGACAGGGTGCGGCGAAGCTCATGCTCCTTTGTTATAACGCCAATGGCATCGCTTTCAAGAACATCCCGTATTACCTGCTGCTGTGGCAGGATAAGGCGTCCCTTGGGTGCGGCTTTGTCAATGGGTGTAACCAATACCACAAGGTCCCCCGGGCCACCCAGATCGCCGAGAATTTTAAACCTGTCCTCCTGGGAGGGCAAAGCCTGTGCGATAGCTTTTTTCAGTGCATCCACTCCCTGCCCTGTTCTGGCTGAAACCACCAAAGGATTCTCGACTTCCCAGGGCTTTGGACATGCATTTGGATTATCCAGCCTGTCGGCTTTATTAAGTACCAAAAGACAGGGAATTTTGCGGCTTTTCAAGGTGTCCAGCATTTCCAGATCCGCTTTTTCGGGAAGCAGGGACGCATCTGCTATATAAAGTGCCAAATCGGTTTTTGAAAGCACCTCCATGGTTTTGGCAACACGCAGGGCTCCCAGCTCTCCCGTGTCGTCCACCCCCGCGGTGTCTATAAGAACACAGGGGCCCAGGGGCAGTATTTCCATGGCTTTGTAAACCGGATCGGTGGTGGTTCCCTCCACCTGGGAAACAATGGCGGTTTCCTGGCCTGTAACGGCGTTTATGAGGCTGGATTTGCCGGCGTTGCGCCGGCCGAAAAAGGCAATATGAGGCCTTACGGCCTTAGGCGTCTGATTGAGTTCCAAAGAGTTTTCCTCCTTTATCCAATTAGCTGATGTTTCAAGGATCTGCATGGGAATTATTCATTTTTAAATCCGTATCGGATCTGGGTTCAGCATCGGTCTGGGTTCTGCCGCCCGGAATGCCGGGGCTGGTGGTTTCGTTAAGGCTGAAAAGCTTCTGGAGAAGCTCATCTGGAAAAAGGTTTTCCTCTTCCACAACGGCCCTGAAGGGTTTCTTTTCCGCAGCGGCTTTTTTTGCCAAAAGAGAAGCCTTGTCATACCCAATTCGGGCAATAAGCCCTGCGGCCTGCGCGGTGGAATGCTCCAGGTTCGTTACACAGCGCTCCTCATTCATGGCTATATTTCGTATACACTTTTCATTGAATAGCTCCACGCCCTCGCAAAGCAAGTCTAGGGACTCCAAAAGGCTTTCGGCAATGAGGGGCATGAAGGCGTTAAGCTCCAGCTGTCCCAGGGAGGCCGCACCGGTAATGGCATTGTCGTTGGCAATAGCCTTCAGCGCAACCTGTGTCACCATTTCCGGTATAACGGGATTTACCTTCCCCGGCATAATGGAGGAACCGGCTTGAAGCTGGGGCAGCAGCACTTCGTTCAAACCGCCCGCGGGGCCCGAGCCCAGAAGCCTTAAATCACCGGCAATTTTAAGAAGATTCACGCATAGCGCTTTTAAAAGACCCGACACCTCCACAAAAACATCGGCATTCTGGGTAGCATCCATGGCGGACTCGGCTCTTGATAGCCCC
>JAEXPO010000436.1 GCA_023446675.1 Bacillota bacterium
TACTAATATAATAGAAGATATTACTTTAATATTAAGCGTCCGAATAATCAGCGTCCGATTTCAAGTGCTTTGGTAGCCATGGATTTTGAGGCGTTAAGTGCTGTCACGCTGGCTTCATAAGCTCTGGTAGCCGAAAGCATATTAACCATTTCGGTGATGGTTTCAACATTGGGCATTTGTACAATGCCGTTTTCATCCGCATCGGGATGAGTGGGATCGTATACCTCTTTAAACGGCGTAGGATCCTCCACAATTTCAGTAACCCTCACGCCGCCGCCGGAAACAGAAGATCCCGACAGCTCTTTGCCAAGAATGGACGAAAAGGAACTCGTCATATCTCTTTCTTCAAAGACCAGAGTTTTCCTCCGGTAGGGTGTACCGTCTTCCGTACGGGTGGTACTTGCATTGGCGATGTTTTGTGAAATAATGTCCATTCTGAGACGTTGGGCCGTTAGGGCCGATGCACTGATATTAAAAGAATTAAACAAACCCATGGATTACCGTCCTCCTGTAATAACGCTGCGAAGACGTTGAAAATCTCCGTTCATTTTCTGAATTAAAGTGTTGTACCGCAATGAATTGGCTGCCAGAAGTGCGGACTCATTTTCAATATCCACATTATTACCGTCAGCCCTGTAAGATGACTTTGTACTATCCTCAGTAATGCGTATGGGAACATTCTCATCCCCATCGGCGGAACTGCCCAGCTCTTTGTCAAGATACTCCTCAAAGCGAACTTCCTTTCGCTTATAGCCAGGCGTATCCACATTGGCGATGTTCTGAGAGATTACTTCATTACGCAGCCAAGTTGCATCCAGAGCCCGTTCCAGCTTATTTTTCGTAAAGAGAAAATCGGAAAGCATCCCTTTCGTCTCCCCTTCTTAATTTTTGTGAATTGATACTTTTTCACTTTTACTTTTTGCTTATATTTGACTATATCATAAGATTTTTAATAAAACAACAGCGTACACGCTAAATCTATGTAGTACTTTGGAACTATACGTACAAACTGGTTGTTTTTTGTAAAACCTTGTCGAAATAAGCAGAAATCAATCCAATAATTCATATATACCCCTTTTTTGACCATGTAAAAAAAAACTTAATCTCCATATCTTTCTACTTATAATGTGGCCGACTTTAGCCATAATAAGCATTGAGGAGGTGAGATTTATGGCAAACTCAAGTAACAGCAAGACATCCTTTGACAACATGAAGTATGAAATTGCTGGCCAGCTGGGTATTAACCTTAAGCAGGGTTACAATGGCGACCTTACTTCACGCGAAGCTGGAACCATAGGTGGTAATATCGTTAAAAAGGTATTCCAGACCTATACTGGTAACCAGTATCCTCAGTACGACTCCAAACAGAGCAAGTAATCATTGAGGCACATCCCGATGAGCGCCTTCCGGACGAGTTTCCCTGGCGGAACAAATCGTAAGCGGAGGCGCCCATCGGGAAATTCCGCCTCATAAAAGCTCAAAAAAGAGCCTTAAATAAGGCTCTGAATGTTAAAAAGCAGCAGGAATTAAGATTCCTGCTGCTTTTTATTGGTCTCAGTTTTTATATCGTCGGGATCCTGGTACTTTAATGTCTCATGTTCGGTTGTATGGCGTTCCTTCATGCATGTGTCGGGCTTAAAGATTTTCTTGATTTGTTCAATAAAGTCAGGGGTATTTTCAAGGAGCCTGTCCAGGGAGGTCTGGGGCGAAGCGGGAATCATCTTAATCGTATTGTTTCTTCCAACAACCATGAAAGCGACGGGATGAATGCTTACACCGGCACCGCTGCCGCCGGCAAAGGGATAACTGGTATTTTGGCCCTGCCCTTTTCCATATTCACCGCCGCCGGCTGCAAAGCCGAAGGATACGGTTGATACGGGAATGATAACCGTTCCGTCAACGGTTTGAACGGCATCACCCACGATGGTGTTAACGTCCACCATTTCCTTGATGCTCTCCATAGCCGTTTTCATAAGTTCCTCAATTGGATGCTGTCCCATAGTTTTCACCTGTTCCTTTCTGTGGAATCTTTTTTTGTTGATGTTTGAGTATCAAATATATAATATGGAGCAAGCGGACCTTAAATATGCAGTGTACGGACAAATCCATTTTTTTCTCCTTAAAATCAGGGTAAAACTCAATATTTTTTTGCTTTGGAGTACCTAAAACCAAGAGTGCCCCCAAAAGCTGCCAAACGGTACCATAAATAAGTGCTGTAAACGCAGCATCATGGCTGGCTACCATACCCTTAACATTTAGGAGGGTAAACCTTATATGCCTCCGTAAATAATGAAATCGCGTTCTCATAAAGCCCAGGTCCAACAAAAGGCCCAGTCTTTTTTCCAATTGCCCCTTTTCCTTCACAGGTTTTTTTTGGGTAAGAAAGCTTAAGCCCCCGTCTGCAAGATTCCAGGAGAAGAGTACAAATTTTTTATATAAAGAAACCTTCAAAGCCACGTCAAAGCGAATGTCCCTGATAGTAGCCGTAACCTCAAGTACAAGGCTTGAAGCAGCAATTAGGGCTATGATAGCTAAAAGTACGGCAAAAAAAACCGCAAAACCCATAGAGTACACC
>JAEXPO010000655.1 GCA_023446675.1 Bacillota bacterium
CCGATATATACTGGTTCTTGGGAGGCTATTGCCTGGGACGCCCTGCTTGACCTTAATGAGCCTTTGGTTTCAAACGTATCCGGCTCCAGGCGCTACCGTATGCGTGTTCCGGATAAGGCGAAGGAGAGCGCACCTGCGGCTCATACGTTTTTTCATACGGTTACCCTATACCTTGAGAAGGCCTTTGGCCCGGAGGAATGGGAAAGGAAAGCCTCCGAGCTTGAAAAAGAATTCTATGGCCAGGTACTGCGTGCAAAGGGCATAGTCCCTTCTCCCGTGGGATTTCTTAATTTGCAGTATGTTCCGGGAGAGGTGCAGCTCACGCCCTGTCCTCCCCAGAGCGGATTTGTCTGCGTTATCGGGAGAGACCTTTGCATACAGGAGCTGGAAAAGCTGTTTAACGGAGATTGAAGTTGTATGGTACCTGTTTATGTTGCCACAGGCTTTTTGGATGCGGGTAAGACCACCTTTTTAAACCGGTTGTTTTACCGTCGCAGAGAAGTCGAAATAAGACGTCTGTTTCTTCAGTTTGAATCCGGTGAGGAAGAGCTGGAGGAGGCTCGCTCCCCTGTGGGCTCTGTGAGGCTGGTTTTTACCAAAAAGGAGCTGGAGGGTGAGCTTTCCCTCCTGGCCCGTAAAATAGAGAAGGCCATCGAGGAAAGCGATCCGGATGAGATTTGGATTGAATGGAACGGCACCGCCCCCTTCTCTCTGCTTCAGAGACTGTTAGCTCACGACAGGCTAAAGGGCCTCTGCCGGTTGGATCGGGTGGTTCATCTGGCGGATCCCTTTCTGCTTCAGGGGCTTCCCGGTGGCGGGGACGGCGTTTTGGCAGGCCAGGTGAGAAGCTGTGATATGGTGCTCCTTAGAACCACCCTTGACTTTGATGCCAATAAAAAATCAAGACAGCTCATACGAAGCCTGAATCCGGGTGTAAAAATTTATAATGATAAGGATATACGCCCTCTCGACCAGGCCCTGTACAAGAAAAAGGAATCCCCGGTGGATCTCCTCGTTCTTCGTATTGTGCTCCTTGTAGCCCTGTATTTTTTAACCAATATTGTATTTGACACCCTGAACCTTCCCTTTAATACATTGGTGAATGTTTTTCTGGGAATGATTCTCAGCGCCTTGCCTTTTTTAGTTATCGGCGTTTTGCTTTCCTCAGCCATAAGCCTTTTTATCCCGGCAGGTTTTATACAGCGTAAATTCCCCCGTTCCTTCGGCGGCGGAATTCTGGCTGCCGTTGTGGCAGGCTTTTGCCTGCCCGTATGCGACTGTGCCTCGATTCCGGTGTTTAAAAGCCTTGTAAGAAAAGGGATTCCTCTTCCTGCGGCCATCATCTTTTTAACCGCTTCACCGGTAATTAATCCTGTGGTGCTGTGGTCTACCTATTATGCCTTTGGAGGCAATTGGAGCATTGTTCTCGGCCGTGCCGGCCTGGGCCTTTTAACCGCTCTTTTAACGGGCCTGTCCTTTGCCTTTTTCCCGCCGAAGGCAACGGTTTTAACCCGGGATACCTCATCGGGGGTTTTAGGTCAGGATGCATCCGATGACAGCCTTAATTATACAGGCAGTTCGTCGGATTTTAAGGGTTGGAGACAAAAAGCTGTTCTTTACCTTCGCCATTCCCGGTCAGAATTCTTTAAAACCGGCAAATACCTGGCGACAGGCATTTTTGTATCCGCGCTTTTTCAGATTTTTGCCAAGGGGCTCTTCTCCGGAGCCGTGCAGGGAAGTGGGCTGGCCCTGGCTCTGGGCTTTATGATGGTTATGGCCTTTGTTCTTTCCTTGTGCTCGTCCTCGGATGCCGTGGTGGCAAGAAGCTTTGCGGGAGCCTTTCCTCAAACCGCAGTCATGGGCTTTTTAGTTTTTGGACCCATGATGGACATAAAAAATGTGCTTATGCTGTCCTCCGGCTTTAATAAAGCCTTTATAGCCCGGCTGTCAATCACGGCCTTCTCCATTTGCTTTATTCTGGTTTACTTATTTGGAGGGGGGTAAGCCATCGGATTTAAGCCGTTTGCAGGTTTTGAAGCGGGTAAGCTCCACCCTGCAGGAAGGGGGTTTTGCTTATGTCAAAAGCAGGTTCCATACGCAATTTGCAGCTTTTTATCGAAGGTCTATGTCTTTTTGCCTTTTCCGGCGCTCTGTTCTACATCACGGCAAGCGGCCGGTACCTTGCCTATGTCACGCCCAGAATGGCCCCCTATCTTTATTTTACGGCACTTGTAACAGCCCTGTGGGGCGGCGCCTCCTTTTTGGGAAGGGCAAAGCCCTTGTACCGTGTCCGAACCAGTCATCTTTTTACTCTCCTGCTGCCTCTTTCCCTTTTTTTTCTTCCCCATTCCGCCCTGGCCTCGGCTGATTTGGCTTCCGGCTACTCCGGGGGAAGCGCTTTTACCGGCGCCCAGACAGGCGACAGCAGCACCACTGTTGTGGATAATACCCCCGGCGGCCCGGAATCAGGAAGTACGCCTGACGAATATGCCACCGGCGGCCTTGTTAAGCTGGACACCAAGCCACCGCCCGGGCTTGATGAGAAAGGGAAGCATATCCTCGTGAGTGACGATGCGTTTTATCTCTGGATTGAGGAGCTTTTTAAAAAAACAACAGCCTATGAGGGCTATACCATTACCCTCACAGGCTATGTTCTAAAGGATCCTGAGCTTTTCGGCGAACAGGAATTTGTACCTGCCCGTCTGGCCATGGTCTGCTGTTCCGCAGATCTGACTCCAGTGGGGCTTATATGCCTTTATGAGAACGTCTCAGAGCTAACCGAGGGTGAATGGGTGACCGTGGAGGGTGAGGTCATTATGGGAACCTTCATGGGCACACCCGAGCCTCAGGTTAGGGTGACGAAAATCACCCCTGCTCAGCCCGTAGAGGGCTATATCTACCCCTGATTGGCCGTATAAAGGGGATTTCGCCCCAGCAGCTGGCGCATGGCGTCATAAAGGGGAAGTCTTACCTTTTTCCGGGTCATTTCCACAAGGCCAAGGCTGGTAATGCCTACAATAACGGTCTGCACCTTGTCGGCCTTCACCTCGTCCCTCAGCTTTTGGAGTACCAGCGCCTTGTTCTCGGGACTTTCCATATCAATAAAATCCGCAATCACAATACCGCCCACGTTGCGCAGGCGCAGCTGCCGGGCAAGCTCGGCCGCAGCTTCCAGATTAATTTTAAGGGCGGTTTCTTCCTTGTCGTAACGGCCCGTGTATTTGCCGCTGTTCACATCCACCACCGTCAGGGCTTCCGTGCGATCAAAAATAAGGTAAGCCCCGCTTTTTAAGCGTACCTTTCTGGAAAGAGCCTCTTCAATGTCGCCTTCGACAGAATAAAAGGAGAAAAGCTCGTAGCTTTTCGAGTAGAGCTGCACCTTTGACAGAAGATGAGGGGCTGTCTCGGCCACAATGGCCCGAAGGGCTTCGTAAACCTGAACATCGTTAATGAGAAACCGGTTGATTTCAGGAGTCAGGTATTCTCTTACGGCCTCGTAAAGAATATCCTGTTCCCTGTACAGGCAACGGGGCACAGCTCCGCGCTTTTCCGATTCCTCCAAATCCGTCTTTCTCTTCATGAGAGTTTGAAAATCGGCTTCAATCTGACCCTCCGTCAAATCCTGGGCCGCTGTTCGGACAATCACTCCCGATTGGCCCGGATCCAGGGATTTTATCAGGTTTTTAAGGCGTTTCCGTTCCTTGGCGTCCGTAATTTTCTTAGAAATGCCGATGCCGCTGCTTCCAGGAATTAATACCATGTACTTGCCGGTTAAGGAAACGCGGGTGGTAATTCTGGGGCCCTTGTTTCCGGAAAGCTCCTTGATTATCTGAACCGTAAGCTCCTGGCCCTGGCTTAAAAGCTCCTCAATATCCGGCGTTTTCTCCCGCACCTCTGTCCGGTCGTCTCCCTCATCGTCTCCGGAAGCATTGTCCAGCTCTACGGGCATAATATCCTTAACATGCAAAAATGCGTTTTTGGGAAGGCCGATATCCACAAAGGCCGCCTGCATTCCCTGAACCACCCGGATGACCTTTCCCCGAAAAATACTTCCGGGCTTTCCCTCACCCGAGGGCTTAACGGCAACGCCTGTTTCAGGCCCTTTAGCTTCAACCAGCAGCTCGGCCAGACGCCCGTTTTCCAGTAGCGCCAGCCTCAGCAAATCCTTTCCTGCGTCCAATAGTAAATCTTTATCCATAATTCATTTCCATTCCTTCCAAAGCCACCTCCAAGGGACTCTTCCACTCATTCCAGCTGGAGGCATACAGGGCTTTTCGGTGCATGGTAATAACCCGAATATTA
>JAEXPO010000607.1 GCA_023446675.1 Bacillota bacterium
GGAAAGCGTTGCTTTAAGTCCAATGTGTTCCTGCCTTAGCTCATTGCAGTGATGCGTCCTTAACATCATTGCTCCTCCCAAATCAAAAAATCCCGGAAATTATCTTCAACAATAATTTCCGGGACGAGCATACAACATTGCCCGCGGTGCCACCCGCATTGATACGGGAAACCCGCATCCACTTAACTGTATCCATTTTAATTTCCGGTATGAGGTGAAGTGTTACCCGTCTTACTACTCTTCCCGGCTGCGCTTTCAATCGGTGACGCGGCCTCCCTGTTGGAATTTCCAAAAAAGCGGAGTCTTCACAGTAGATTATATGCTATGACAAAATGCGTGTCAATATGTATGTTCAGTAAGAAAATGATGTTTGCTAAATGCTAAATCAGTGCCAAATCAGCGGGAATACACTTAAGCACCAATAAACAGGACAAAATTGCAAAACCGTCACACGGAAAACATATTGGGCGGGTCCAGAGGGTTTTCCTTGGCTGTAAGAGCCTCGGGGGTAATACGGTAAACGGCTACACCTTTGTTGTCATGGGATGAACGGTATTTTTCCACCATTACCTGCGAGAGAGGGTTTTTGAACATCCCCGGCATAAACTTGTCCATTAAAGCAGAAAGCGCCATTGTCTTTTCGGATACCTCCTCCACTGGAAGTGCCTTGCCGAACAGCACCACGCTGAAATAAGAGGTATCGCATTTACAGGGTACGGAATCCTTAACGGTTCCCAATTCGTCCCAGACTGTAAAGCAAACGGCCGGATTGGCCTCCAGCAGAGTATTCTTTTTACCGCTTCCCATACCGTGAAAATAAATGCTTCCATTTAAATAGACGTAGTTAACAGGGATGGCATAGGGGCTAAAGTCCTTGTCGTTTATAGCCAGAACGCCCACTCTCTTTGCACTTAAAAAGCCGTCGATTCGCTCCCTGTCCTCGCAAATCCTCGCTTTGTATCTGATTTTTTGTTCCATGGTCCTCCTCCTTCACTTCTTCCCGTCTGCGGCCACAGCGGTCAACCGGTTTAGAAAGCCTTCCACCAGACGGTTGGCCTGGGGCAAATAATGAAAATCTCCCAGTATGCGCTCACTTTTATGAATGTAAGGGCCATCGGTTAATTCATCGGCGCAGTTTTCCACCAGGGCCTTTACACTGGCTTGTGTGCACTCCATATGGAACTGAAACCCCACCACCCTGTCCTTATAAATAAAGGCCTGATTTTTGCAGACCTCGCTTTCTGCAATAATACGGACACCCTCTCCCACCTGGCTGAAGGTGTCGTTATGCCACTGAAAAACATAGGGTGAGGAGGGAAAGCCCTCAAAAAGCGGCATCCGGAGAGCCTGTTCACTGAATGCAACAGGCATCCAGCCAATTTCACCCAGAGGGTTTTTGGTTACCCTTCCCCCCAGTACATCGGCAATAAGCTGTGCCCCCAGACAAATTCCAAGAACTCCCTTGCCCGCCTCCACCGCCGTTTTAATAAAGTGCTTTTCAACGGCAAGCCAGGGGTGCTCAACCTCTTCATATATATTCATGGGGCCTCCCATAATAACAAGAAGGTCAAAATCCTCCAGACCGGGAAGGCTGTCATTCCTGTAAAAATGGGTTCCGGCAAGTGTATGCCCGTTCTTTGCGGCCCATTCTCCGATATAGCCCGGTCCTTCAAAGGGTACGTGCTGAAAATAGTGTATTGCTGCCATCTTTCTTCCTCCTTGCATCCTGTCCGGGAGGCCCGGTATTTTTCGCCCGGAGCCTTACCCCTTTTTCAATTCACCCCGATGCGGCCTTCAATCTTTCCTCCGCCCGCTTCAGCGTATAATAGGCATGAACAAGGCCTTCTTCTATAGCCGTACACGACTCTACCGCCGTAATACCGTGCTGCGCCAGCCGCATGCGGGCCTCATGCCCCGTCCGCATGGAAAGCACCGCGTTGCAGTCGGATATAGCCTCCACCACACTGTCCTTTTCCTCGCCGCCGCAGTCTTCAACGCCATCGCAGTACTTGTCAACATGCCTTTTTTCAACAAAAAGGGATTTCATGCCATCCACATCGTAGATGTAAAATTCATCGGCATGGCCATAATGCAGATCAACCCTTTTTTGCTCCTTTGAGGCCACCGCCACCCTATAGGTTGCCCCCGGCCCGGCCGCTGCATGCTTTAGCGGAATGGCGGCGGTATCTCTGAACTCATGGGAGCGGTCTTCCGAAAGAAGGCCCACCGCATCCGCCCGGCACTGGCGGCAGTGGCGCATTTGAGGAAGGTCCTCCTCACACCGGCTTCGAAGGCCGTTCAAATCCTTCATGCTGGTTTGGGGAAAGGCTTCAAAAATACTGCCCGGAGCGGGAATAAGAGGCATGATATTTGTGAGAACCGCACCCAGGCTCTTCACCTTTTTAACGACTTCGGGAATATGGGTGTCATTAATTCCTTTTATCATAACACAGTTGACTTTGACAAGGGCTCCGCCTTCGGAAAGCAGCCGGATACCCTCCAGCTGGTTCCGGATAAGGAGGGAAGCCCCCTCCTCACCGGTCAGCTCCTTATCCTCATACCTCACCCGGCTGTATATTTGGGCTCCGATTTCCGGGTCAAGGCAATTGACGGTAACCGTTATATGCTTTACTCCCAGCCGCAGAAGCTCTTTAGCGTAAGCGGGAAGCATAAGTCCGTTGGTGGAAAGACATACCATGGTATCCGGCGACAGGTCCCGTATGAGCCATATGGTTCTTTTTACCGCATTCCAGTTGGCAAGGGCGTCACCCGGCCCGGCAATTCCCACGACGCTTAAATGGGGCATGGTTTCCTTTACCCTGACAAACCGAACCATGGCGCTTACAGGGTTTAGAAGCTCGCTTGTAACCCCTGGTCTGCTTTCGTTGACGCAATCGTATTTACGATTGCAGTAATTGCAGCTGATATTGCACGTGGGGGCTACCGGCAGATGCATTCTGGCAAATTGACCATGGGCATCAAAAGAATAACAGGGATGTCTGGCCGTTTCGCCTTCAAACCTCATGCTCCCGGGGCATCCTTCCTTCATATCGAACACACCCCTTTCCAGGCTTCGCTTAAATCGTTGCAGCTAGACCGCATCCACGCCTGTTTCCCCTGTTCTTACCCGGTAAACCTCCAATACGGGAAGCACAAAAATTTTGCCGTCCCCGGGGCTTCCGGTGAAATTAGCGTCCATAATGGCATCCACAGCCTTTTTCACTTCATGATCCTGCACAATGAGCGTTATAAAGCGTTTTGGCACCAGCCGGTGCTCTTCGGAAATTTCCTCAAGCATCCGGGGTGAGGTTTCCGTCAAGGGGACATACTTGGTTAGGGCAAAGTCCACCTTTTTCTTGCCCCGGCCCAGCATTTTGCGGCAGGTCATGGAGGGGAAGCCTGCCAGCAGAAGGGCCTTTTTGGTCTGACTAATCCTGTTTAGCCGAATAATGGCCATTACTTCCTTCATGAAAAACCTCCTTAAAGCCCTTTGCTCTGGGTGCTTATGGTATAGGCTTCCTCTACGGGGCTGACAAAAATCTTGCCGTCGCCAAAGGCTCCGCTGGTGCCGGTCTTTGCCGTTTTAAGGACGATGTCCACGATTTTGTCCTTGTCCTCGTCATTCACAATGATAAGCAGCATTTCCTTGGGTATTTCATCGTAGAGCACATCCCCTACCTTAACACCGCTCTGCTTGCCGCGGCCCACCACATCTATCTTTGTTACGGCAGGAAAACCGGCCTCGCTGAGCTTTGCAAGAACCTCCGTTACCTTTTCCGGTCTGATGATTGCTCGAACCATTAACATGTTCATGTCCTCCCGTCCATTTATTTTGATGTTTTTACATCATCGGATAATTTACCAAACATTGAGCATCCATTCCTTTTTCTTCTTGTATTCCATATCCGTAAACAGGGTGTTGGCCATCATTTCTCCCAGCCACATGGCTCCGGCGTAGCCCATAATGGGATGGCGGAAGTAGCCTGCACGGTCATAAACGGGAAAACCCACACGCACCATGGGAACATTGTAGTCAATAGAGGTAAATCGTCCCTTGGAATGACCCAAAATGAGATCCAGCTCCAGGCCCTCGTTTTTTATCCGGTTTTCCAGCTCCCAAAGATCCGCGTTAGTAATAATTTCCATATCAAAATCCACGCCTTCCTGAAGAGCCTTAATGCGGGGATCCTTGCCATAGGAGGTATTGTCATCCCCTAAAAGCAGCAGTACGGGCTTCATTTCCAGATCCAGACAGAATTCGGCAAGGCCGATAACCAGATCCGCACTTCCGTAAATAGCTACCTTTTTGTCCGCCAGGAACAGATGGGTAAAATCCGTCAGAGCGTCAATGGCAATTCCTCTCTCCTTCACCAGGGATTCGGGAATGGGCTTTCCGGTAAGGGCTTTCACGTTCTTCAAAAAAGTATCTGTGTTGCGAATACCGATGGGAGTAGGCCCAATGATTGTAGGAATATCAAATTCACTTTCCAGATACTGGGCAGCCTGGCCACCCTCATACCGATTAAGAGCGATGGTTCCCAAAGCGTTGGCCATTCCTTTTAAGTCCTCCACGGTGGTGCTGCCGTGGGCAACCGCATTGCCGTCAGGCATGAGAGGCGCGTCAAACGCCTCAATTTCAAAAAGCACCGTGGCATCCACATCCATTTCTGACAACATATGCTTAAGGGCTGTCACATCCCCGGGATTGGCCCAGCCTGTAATTAAATTAAGCTTGCCATTGGGCTCCGTCCTTTGGGCAAAATAGCTTACAAAATCTCTTACGGCACAGTCATAGCCGCTTACCATGCTTCCCTTAAAGCTGGGGGAATGGACGGGTATAAGGTAAACTTCCCTGCCCGGATATTTCTCCTGCAACAGGCCCTCGTTGAGCTTTTTGATGACACCGTCGATATCGTCTCCGATGACCTCTGTGGAACAGGTTGAGATTATGGGCACCACCTTCACATGGGGATAGCGCATTAAAAGCACATCCACCGCTTCCTCCACCCTGTTTAAGGCCCCAAACACAGCTCCGTCCTCGTGAAGGGAGGAGGAGGCAAGCTCAAAGCTTTCCTTGAAATGCTGGGAGAACAGCAGGCGGACAAACATAACGCAGCCCTGCCCTCCGTGTACAATTCCGATGCAGTCCTTTATTCCAATGCTGGCATACTGGGCGCCACAGGGCTGACATGTAAAAATCGGATTAATAATTCCTGCCCGGCCCTTTTCCTTCAATACACACGACATAATAATCCTTCCTTCCTGAGCGTATGGTAGCTTTAAGAGCGTTGATTCCCCGGCGCTCCTAATACATGGCTACTGTCAGTTCCTCGTTTAACGATCCTGTGATGGTTAAGAAGTCCATTCTCTCCTTTAAACCCTGCATAATGTCCTTAATTTCATCCTTCTCCATCTCAGACAGCCATGGAAAACGCTCCCGGTAGGCCCCTGCCAAACAAACGGCATCCACCCAGTAGCATCTTTCCTCCGGGGTATCCTTGCCGACAGGCTCGTCGGCAAGGATTTCCATGGTCTTTTTGAGAATCTGCTCATTCTGGCGCTCCCTGTCCCATGCCCGGGAATGGAACTGCCAAAGGCAATGCTTCATAATATAGTCCACCAGCTGCTCTATCCGTTCTACTCTCAAATCCTTCATAAATTTCATTCCCTTCTTTAAGAACCTTATTAAGTATCGGTCCATGGGCTGCCATTTGCTGCTGTGGGCTGCCATTTGCTGATGTGGCTGCCATTTGCTGCTGTGGGCTGCTTTGCCCTGTCATTCGCAGCCATGCGCTCTTTTTGAGACAGGTGCCTTACACTGCGGAAAGCTTCTTTTCCGATGGAAATTCAGGGTAGGTCTTTTTACGAATAGCCTCCAGAGTGTCAAACTTGCCCGTATACTGACGGAGCCCGGGAGAGGCCTTTACTTCGTCGCTCAAATGGACGTCGGAGAACATTCTCTGTGTCATAAAGCCTTTGTCGGAGGGGATTTCGTCCTTACTGATATCCAGGGAGGAAAGCTTGTGCAGGGGTGAGTAAACAGCGTTGTAAATATCTCTGGCAAAGCGCACCCAGCCCTCATACCCCTTCCAGGGGCCATTGTGGTAGGCATGGGCGTTAAGATAGGGTATACGGATTTTTTTAGCCACCTCACCGGGCCGCTTTCCGGTGAATATAACATCCGGCTTGAGTGTTTCCATGGCCTCCAGGCCTTCCAGCTCGTTGGGATCGTCAATGGCAAGAGCACCTTCCTCGCAGCGGGCAATACCTTTTTCCATATCGCCCTGATGTCCGAATTTGGTGTAAACGGAGACCACATCCACTCCCATTTCATCATGTATGGCGTGTGCCCAGTGCCAGAGCTTGGAGCCGCCGGGCCACAGGCAAACCTTAATGCCCTTCAAACGCTCCTTGTACCAGTCCAGCTCCGGTTTCCACCGGGCGGTTTCCTCGTCAATAATTTTCTGAGCCCTGTCCTCTATGCCAAAGAACATGGCAATCTTCCGAAGGGACTGGGAAAGGGGATCAAAACCAAAGCCGTCAATGTCAAGCCTGGGTGTTCCGTAGCGTACGCGAAGCTCATTGCAGATGTATTCGGCGGATCTTGCACACTCCAGAACATTGAGATGGGCCTTGTGCATGGATCTCAAATCATCGTAGGATCCGTTGCCCGTAAAGGTGGAAAGCACCTGGATGCCCATCCGCTTAAAGTAGTCAATCATAATTTCCTGGTCGCCCTGGATATTGTATTCACCTACGTAATTAATAACATAATCACTGGTGATTTTGGGTTCAAAGGTACCCACCTTCTGATTAATCCAGGCGATATTGATTTTGTGATGCCCGCCGGACTGGCTGGGGCCGCCGAAGCCGGGAGAGTTGCAGACAAAAATGTCTACGTCGGGCATTTCCTCCATAACCTCGTCTGCTACCGCGTTCATGTCATCGCCTATGAGAGCGGAGGCGCAGGTTTGGTATAGGGTCATGCGCTTGATATTCGGGAACGCCTTAAAGGCTTCTATTATGTTTTGCTTTAAAAGCTTTTCAGCTCCGAAAACAATGTGCTTTTCCTTCATGTCCGTGGCATAGGTGTATTTTAGCTGGAAATTGTCATTGTCACTGATGTAGCGCTTGGTTTGCCAGGTGTCGTAGGTGCAGCCCACAGGGCCGTGACTCATATGTATGACATCCTTCATGGGAGTTCCGATAACGTGCTTGGCGCCGCAATAGGCGCAGCCCCGCTCGGAGATGGTTCCGGGAATGGTGTTGAGATAGCCCAGGGGCAGCGCCATGGATAAATCCTCTCCCGGCCCCTTGATTACGGCATGCTTTTTTCTTTCAGGTATGCATTCGCTGCATTTAAAAAGATGATAAGGCATAAGGGCACCTCCTTTTTAGTCGGCAATTCCGTATTTAACAACCATAGCTTCCAGATCGTCCATTTTAAGGGGCTGGGGAATAACAAAATCCTTGTTCTCAATAATTTTTTCTGCCAGCATGCCATATTCTTTGGCCTGATTACATTCAAAATCGTAATCCACCACGGTTTTTTTGTTGAACTCCGCTCTCTGAACAATATTGTCGCGGGGAACAAAATGAATCATTTTGGTACCGATAGCAGCGGTAAATTCTTCCAGGAACTCAACCTCTCTGTCAACCTTGCGGCTGTTGCATATGACGCCGCCAAGCCGGACACCGCTTTGCTTGGCATATTTCAGAAGACCCTTGCAGATGTTGTTTGCAGCGTAAATGGCCATCATCTCACCGGAAGCGACAATATAAACCTCCTGGGCCTTTCCGTCACGGATGGGCATTGCAAAGCCTCCGCACACAACGTCGCCCAGTACGTCGAAGAACACAAAATCCAGGTCGCTGGTGTAGGCGCCGTTTTTCTCCATTAAGTCAATGGCGGTAATAACGCCGCGGCCGGCACAGCCAACACCGGGCTCGGGGCCGCCGGATTCCACGCAGCGGATACCTCTGAAGCCTTCCTTAACCACCTTGTCGGCAGTGATTTTTTCTTCCCCTTCCTCACGGAGCATATCCATGAGGGTTTTCTGGTTCATGCCTCCCAGAATGAGGCGGGTGGAGTCCGCTTTAGGGTCGCAGCCGTGAATAAAAACCTTTTTGTCATAGAAATACGCCATGGCTGCAGCCGTATTCTGTTGTGTTGTTGATTTTCCGATTCCACCTTTTCCGTAAATAGCAATTTTTCTTGGCATAATGATGCACTCCTCTCAAAACAAAAATTTTATTTGTCGAAATGAATGGTTTATTGGCTTTGTTTTAAAAAGAGGCCGTCTCCTGACGGAAGATGGGAAGTGAGCCTTTTCATCATGCTTTTTTTCATGTTATAATGACAAAAAGGTAGCTCAAATGAACCTGGTGACGCCGGGTACAGGAGATTGCCTCTGCTTCGCGGATATTCGCAGTATCCGTGAAGCTTTTTCTTTTTCATAGATTTAATCGAATTTGGGTAAAGCAAATAACAGCTCATGCCATCATGCTGCAAGCAGGGACTCTTTTAGGCTGAAATTATTCTTTTGTGCCATTTTAGCGATTCTTGTGTAAAATAAGGTTCAGGGGTACATAAGCAGGAATTTAAGGATTGCGTCCATCTCTGTGAATGACCTGAATTTCAACTCAGAGAAAGCACAAAAGCATGCGCATCATGAGCCTCACAGGCCTCTGCCGGACATTTTCTCCGAAAAGCATCAACTTAAAACAAGGCTTGAGAGCATCGTTTAAAAATCGACGCAATCCAAAATCATACTATGCTTTTTAATTCGTGTTCCCTGCTAAAAAGTGAAATGTACTGTGCTCCGGACAAAGTACACTGCCAGTACCTGTAACGTCCAAAACACTTTATAGAATGAATAAGAACTGTTTTAAACAGAATACCTCAAACCTCCCATAAAGTCAACTAAAAAAGTTCGTTTTCAATGTATAAATTAATTAAATCAAATTGCATTTTTTATACAATATGCACAATGTTCCCGCATGCAAAAAAGGAGAAGCAGCCGAAACCGGTGCTCCTTTTTACTCCCTTTTTACATGACAAAACAAACAACCCAAGGGTAAAAAAAACCCCCATGCATTAAGATCCAGGCTTAATACATGGGGTTTATTTCCAATTTGTAATATTTATAGTATTATATGTTTAAATTACAACAAAACAGCACCCTTGCTTCCCGAGGATACGTGTTTGGCATACCGGTACAGGTAACCCGAGGTAATGCGAGGCGCTCTGGGCTTCCAGGCAGCCCTTCTCTTTTCCAGCTCCTCCCCGGATACCAGCATATCGATTTTATTATTTGGTATGTCAATATGGACGATGTCCCCGTTTTCAACCAGGGCGATATTGCCGCCTTCGGCAGCTTCCGGTGAAACATGTCCAATGGCTGCGCCCCGGGTGGCTCCACTAAAACGTCCGTCGGTTATAAGAGCCACGGTGCTTCCCAGGCCTCTTCCCATAATCGCAGAGGTGGGATTCAGCATTTCACGCATACCGGGACCGCCCTTGGGGCCTTCATAGCGAATAATAACCACGTCTCCGGCTACGATCTCACCATGATTTATGGCGTAAAGCGCATCCTCCTCACAGTCAAACACCTTGGCTGGGCCTTCGTGCACCAGCATTTCAGGGGCTACGGCAGAACGCTTGACCACACAGGCATCCGGTGCAAGATTGCCTTTCAAAACGGCAATGCCTCCGGTTTTGCTGTAGGGATTTTCAACCGGGCGTATAACCTCTGGATTTGTGTTAAAGACATTTTTAATATTCTCTCCAACTGTTTTTCCGGTACAGGTGATAATGTCCGTATGAAGAAGGTTCAGCTTGGCAATTTCATTCATTACCGCATAAACACCACCGGCTTCGTTGAGCTCCTCAATAAAGCGGTCCCCTGCCGGCGCCAGATGACAGAGATTAGGAGTTTTAGCCGATATTTCATTGGCCATATCAATACTCAGATCGATGCCGCATTCATGGGCAATGGCAGGCAGGTGGAGCATGCTGTTGGTGCTGCAGCCCAGGGCCATATCCATGGTAAGGGCATTTTCAAAGGCTTTCATGGTCATTATATCTCGGGGACGGATGTTCTTCTCCAAAAGCTCCATTACCTTCATGCCCGCCTGCTTGGCAAGCCTTATACGCTCCGAATACACGGCCGGTATGGTTCCGTTTCCCTTAAGGCCCATTCCGAGAACCTCGGTGAGGCAGTTCATGCTGTTGGCCGTGAACATACCCGAACAGGAGCCGCAGGTGGGGCATACCTTGTTTTCATATTCGCACAGCTTTTCCTTGGTAATCTCCCCTACTCTGTACCGGCTGACGGCTTCTGAAATGGTGGAGTAGCTGGTTTTTTTGCCGTCCACCACACCGGCCAGCATGGGGCCGCCGCTTACAAAAACAGTGGGAATATTGACACGGGCCGCAGCCATCAAAAGGCCGGGAACGTTTTTATCACAGTTAGGCACCATAACGAGTGCGTCAAAAGCATGTGCAAGGGCCATGGCCTCCGTTGAATCGGCAATGAGATCCCGGGTAACCAGTGAGTATTTCATGCCCTGATGACCCATGGCAATACCGTCGCAAACCGCAATGGCGGGGAATACAATAGGTACGCCGCCGGCCATGGAAACGCCCTGCTTTACCGCATCTACTATTTTATCCAGGTTCATATGCCCGGGAACAATATCGTTTTGGGAGCTTACAATACCTACCAGCGGTTTTTCCAATTCTTCGTCGGTAAGTCCCAGGGCGTGGAGCAGCGCTCTTTGGGGAGCCGCCTCAACTCCGGTGCGTATACGTTCACTTCTCATTTAAAACCCCTCCGTTTACTCTTGTTTGTCAATTTTTCATAATTCCTTATTTGTGCAATATCTTAAGTAATGCCTTATTTGTACATTGCACTTAGTAATGCCTCAATTGCTCATTGTTTGCCATAATGCGTTATTACTCTGCCAAGCATAGCAATAAGCTTAAAACACGTTGTCTATTTATTATACGTTGTATGATGTCTCCTGTCAAACGGAATACCTAAGTCTGTACTTTTATGCGTATTTATGCATATTTCGGCTCAAATATGCTCCGCAGTAAGGTTTCACCTTAGGAATTACCCTTCAGAATCATTTTTTCGACCATATGTTTCTTGACAAATCCGTGAGCTTCAGGGAAACAACGCCTGTTTCAGCAAGACTTATTTCCTTGCTTTCATAGCTTTCTCCGGGAAAAAGATAGAAGGCAAAATCATCGCCGTCCTTATAGTTCAGGCCGCTCATTCCAAAAGCTGAACTTTCATAGGTTTTCCCCTTATACTCCGCAGTCATTTTAGCCGTCATATCATTTGAAAACCATCGCTCCTGGGTAGCATAGTGCTTCTGCCCCGAAACAAGCACGGCTTTTTGAATATTATAGCTCCCGCTGGATCGGAAGCTTATCCTGTAACCCCCGGTGAAGGCTGAGCCTGTATTATCTACTTGAAGTACCGTTATCCGGCATTCGCCGTCGTCATACAGCACCTTGCCTGTATTGCTTTCCAAATCCGAAAGATCTATATCAACCGTGTAAACACCTTCCACCAGAGAATGATGATAGGAATAGCGCTCCAGGCTTCCTGCCGCAAATGAAATTCCATTGCGCCAAAGGCCGATTAAACCTGTGTTCCATACAAAAAGCAAGGCCAACGCCAGGATAGCAACTGTAAGGGACAGGGTGAGGCGCCCCACCTTTCTTTTAGCGGCAGCACGTTTTTCATCCTGGGATATAGCTGGCAGTACCTCCAAAAGGGCCTTGTAAAAGCTATCATACCCGCTTGCGAAGATTTCGCCCACCGGCTTGTTTTCCTCCATGGCAGACTCAAGCATATCCAATATATCCGAAAGGGCATTCTCCATATCCATGCCTTTTCGAACATCCGAAGCCATATCCTTTTGCATTTTAATATAAAAACGGCGGTAATCCCCTGTCAGCTTTTTACTCCTTCCAAGGTTGCTTTTCCGAATGCCGTCAAAGGTTTCATTACTCATTGCTCTCCCTCATTTCCATAAGCCGTATAGCTGCCTTGTCCAGGCGCTTTTCCACTCATTATTCCGTCAACGCTTTCTTTAAAATCCTGCCATTGCCTTAAAAAGTCGGCCAGCTCCAGATGCCCCTTGCCGCTTAAGGCATAGTATTTGCGGCTGGGCCCTATTCGGGTATCCATTTTTCTTGTGCTGAACAGCCCTTCCTTTTCAAGCCGAAGCAGCATGGGATACAAGGTGCCTTCACTCATTTCGTCAAAGCCATGGTCTTTCAAATACATCACAATTTCCTGGGAATAAAGCTCCTTATCCTCCAGCAGCTTCAACACACAGCCTTCCAGTATTCCTTTAAGCATTTGGGTTCTATTCATAAAAGAGGCCTTTCCTTCGCTTTTCATTTTTCCTTTACTTTTTGAGGACTGTATGGCAAGAAAAACCGGTTACTTGCAATACAATCTACTGGTTCATTGTATCGCAAGTAACCGGAAAATGCAATGGAAAGGTATGCTGAACTTTAATTCGCAAGGGGAAAGGCCAGTGCGCCGTGAAGTAAGGCTTTATGACCGGCTTCTGGAGGATTACCGGCTCCTGGAAGATTGCCGGCTCATGTCTATTTCAAGACCTGAAACGGCATGTAGGATGTGAAGCTTCATGGC
>JAEXPO010000659.1 GCA_023446675.1 Bacillota bacterium
GTTTGATACGCCCCAATATAAAATAAGGATTGAGGACGGAAAACCTAAAATTGATGTTCGCGTCTTTCTTGAGGGGGAGATTGTCTCCATTCAAAGCCGAATAAACTATGAGGATCCGGACAAGCAGGAGCCACTGAAAAAGGCCTTTGAGGAATACATCAACAAAGGCCTTGAGCAGACAATTAAAAAATGCCAGGAGAAGAATACCGATGTGCTTTCCTTCGGACAGAGAGCCGCCAATCACTTTGCCACCATTCAGGATTGGGAGAACTATAAATGGAATGAGAAATTCTCCCAGGCTGAAATAAAAACAGAGGTTGAGTTTACCGTAAGGCGTACAGGCACTATGGTAGACAGCTATCACGTAGAGGGAAGGAACGGACTGCCATGAAACTTTTAACAATGGCTGTGGTTTTTTTAGTTACGTTTTATACTCTGAGTTATGCGGGCTTTTCCTTTAAAAACAAAAATATCCGCAGCGGCTTGGGGGCTGTCCTTTTAGTTATTATGGCATGGGCCTCGGTGGTATATGTGCTTTTCAGCCAGGGACACTGACTAATGTCCCTTATTCTGAGGAAGCATAACGATTTTCAGATCGGTAATTTCTTTTTCTGTGGGCTTGTAGCTCTCATTGATCAAGGTGAGAAGCTCTTCCTTATAAGGAAGCCAATAGGAAATTCCGTCTACCATGGCTGCAACGCCCGGCACCATATCCGTCTGAATATCCTCAACCTTTACATCCTTGGCGGCATTGGCAAGCCAGAGCATTTCCGGGAGTGTCAGATCGGTCTCTACATTTTCCATAAGCAGCCCGACAATGGAGGGGAGCTTAAGTAGATTGGAGGGCTGCATCGCCTGCTTGGCCAGAGCCTTTACAAGCTGCTGCTGAACCTCGATACGCCCGATGTCGCCGTTGGTATAGCCGTAACGGTAGCGTGCCAGACCCAGTGCCTGGCCTCCGTCCAGATGCTGATAGCCCTTTTTAAGGTGTATGGCCAAATCCTGCATGGGATCTTCGTAGTTCATGTTGCGGGGCACGTCAAAATCAACGCCGCCAATAGCATCAATCAGCTTTTCAACACCTTCCAGGCGAATCATAATGTAACGGTTTACATTAAAGCCCACAAGGCCCGCCACATCCTTTTCAAATTGCTCAATGCCGCCTACCATATAGGAGGCATTGACTTTTTTTGCATTGCGGCTGGTATCCAGCATGGTATCCCGGGGGATATTCAGTATTTTTACCTCTTTGGCTTCCACATCAAAGCGGACCATCATAATGGTATCCGTATTGTCAGCCACCTTGTCGGTACCGGCAATGAGAAAATTATAAACCTTGGGGTAATTATTGTCGCTGGGATCATTGTCTGAATTGGAAGGGTCGTTTTGATTTGTAGAAGCAGGTTCGTTGGGATTGCCTATTACTTCGTTGCCATCGGGGGGCTTAATACTCAGAATAAAGTTGACGGAATATATAAACGCTGCCGCAACAAGGGTAACGATTGATAATAATATTACGCGTCTTCTCAAAATGAATTTGTTGTTCTTTTTTGATGCCATTTCATCCATCCTCATCCGTATTGTAATGCTTAGGGCGGAAATACGCCTCGGAGAACATTCTACAACAGAATGACAGGAATGAAAAGATCCTGATAATGACACACCTGTACTTTCACTCTGCCCCGGCATTGTCAAAGAGGCAGAAGGATGCGATATAAAGCGCCATGGGACGTGTTTTCCGCCGTCAAAGTTCCCTGATGCTTTTCAATTATACTTCTGGCAATGGCCAGGCCCAGGCCCACATTTCCCTTTTTACCCTTATAAAAGCGCTCAAAGACGGAGTCCAGCTCACCGGGATCAAAGCCTGGCCCATCGTCCGATAAAGTAATTTCCACGCCTTCAGGGCATTTTGAGGCGGAAAGGAGAACAAAGCCCTCCGCATAACGGATGCAATTGCTCATTAAATTGGATAAACAGCGCTCCAGCTTTTCAAAATCCCCTTTGAAGACAAGGCATTCCGAAGAAAGGGCCAATTGAAGGGCTATACCTGAATTTTGGGCAATATTTACCATGCGTTCCTTGCATGATGACAAAAGATCATTGACATTAACCTCGGCAAAATGATAAATATCCTCAATGGCATCCAGTCTGGACAGGTATAAAAGCTCCTCCACCATATGGGTGAGCCGTTTGCTTTCGTCCAGAATAACCCTTGCGGCCTCCTGGCTTTCAACCACACCGTATTGTATGCCTTCCGCATGGCATTGGATGGACATGATGGGGGTGCGGAACTCATGGGAGGCATTCTGAAGAAAAAGCTTCTGTGATTTGTCATAGGAATCCAGTTTTTCCGCCATGGTGTTAATGTTGTTCACCAGCTCCTGTATCTCATTATCCGCAGGAATACTGAAGGAGCTGGAAAAATTGCGCTCCGCAAGGTTCCTTATGTGGCTGCAGAGCTTGGACAGGGGAATGGAGATATCCCTGGATACATAGGAGGATATGGGTAGAACAATGACTGCGGAGACAAGCAGAATAAGAAGCAAAATGAGGGTGATGGTCTCCTGGATCTGGTTTACCTTGTCCAGGCTGGAATAAACAATGAGCTTCCAGTTTGTAATGGGAACCTGAGTGGCGGAGGGCGTTGACGAAGGAGCCGCACCCGGCCGTGCGGGGGGAATGGGGAAGTAGGAGCGCTGGGAGGAGTATACAGGAATATTTTTAATAACCACGGCAAATTTAGCCCCTTCAAAGGTAAGGGACATTTCCTCCGTGTCCTTTTTTTCCTGCTGGTTTAGTATTTCAGTTAAAAGCCGGGTTTGATCGTCGGCCAGCGTACCGGTAATATCCTCATAGGGCAGAAGCAGATTATTCTTCTCGTCAATAAAGGCAAAATCAGCATTGAGAATGGAGCTGGGCGTCCGAAGGACACGGTAAAGGTTGAAGTAGGATGAAAAACGATCGTCCCGGGGAAGCTCGTCGGAGGGCATGGGATTGGAGGCGCTCCGAACCGTGGTCTCCGCCTTGGAGGCAATTGTATTGAGCTGCTGGAGCG
>JAEXPO010000674.1 GCA_023446675.1 Bacillota bacterium
TCCATGAACTGGCCCAGCTCAATTTCCTTTTGCAGCCGCTTTGTAAGATCTCTTAACACCTGCTGCTCTATTTCCAGTGTTGTACTGTCATTCTTGAGTGTGGCCTTACCTTTATCCAGGGACGTAAGTATATCTGCAATCACAGCATCTGCTTTTTGGTATTTTGCAAAATAAGCTCTCAGGGGATTAAACAATTTTCCCAAAAGCCCGCCCTTCACAAAGTCAATGCCGCTTGGATCCAAATCCTGCAGCTTCAGCTGAAGATCCGTTAAGCCTTTTGCTACGGTTCCGCCTTCTTCACCGCTTTTTGAGAGATTGCCCACCTGTACCTTAAGCATTGCATTTTTATTGGAGGAAGCGGTCATTGTGGTCAATCCGAACTCATCCACGGACTTGATAATCTTTTTCTTTTGCTCAAGCGAATCCACATCCAGCGACATAATACTCTCAACATTGCTCTTTGCCAGCTCCATAAGCTTTGCTTTTTCTTCATCCGCAGGCTTTACCTGCTCAATAATTTCCTGTTGAATCACTTTTTCATCCGGTAAGCTTAAATCAAAGGACATCTTCTTTACCCCCTCATATTACATTTGCGCGTTAAATAAATTCCTGATTTTGTAGACGACGTCATCGGTGTCCGCGTTTATGCTGTCGGCTTCGTTGATATTGGAGATTTCCTTAAGTGCGTCTATATTGGCGTTATATCCAATGGTATAAATGGGAATGCTGAACTCCTCTATAAGACTCCGAATGGAGTTTAAGCTATGTCCCGTATTCGAATCGCCGTCACTCAAAAGAAAGATAATGGGCTTCATATCGGGGTTTTCGCTTAATTGCTTCTGTATCATGCTCATGGCCACCGCAATGCCGTCCATGGTGGCGGTTTTTCCGGCTACCTGCAAGCTTTCAACCGTGCCCACAAAAAGCGATCTTTGATTTATATTAAATTGCGCCAGGGGCAGATTAATATCCACCGTGGTGCCGTAGGATACAAGCCCTATATAATGCTCCTCGCCAATAACCTCCTGTCCCTTAATGAGGGATTCCTTAAGCTTTTTTATGGGCTCTCCGTCCATACTGCCGGAGACATCCGCAACAAATACGGCGCAAATGCTTTTATCCGCATTTTTCTTTTCCTTCCAGAGGGTCTGGGCTCTTGCTATTGTCTCACCGTCAAGAAGCTCTGCTTCCGGCACATACTCCAGCTGATTAAACCCATACTCCCCTGCAAGCTTCTGATATTTCTCCTGCTTTGAGAATTCCACAAACTTATCCAGTATCTTCCTCTTTGTTTCCGATATACCGGCCATCGCGTACATCGCGCCGTCATGCTTGATGCCAAAGGGGGTAAAGGTATATTGGGCTTTAATATTGGCATCCTTGTTATAGGTCTGGTACTCCATGACCAGCCCCTCTATGGAGCCGTTTGCCGCCGCATTCTTAAGCTGCATGGTCGTTTGAGCCACACTGAAGTAAAGGTTGGACTGGAATTTCAAAAAGCCTTCCTCAGCGGTAAGGCTCAAAGGGTTGGCCTCGTCAAAGGACTTTAACGCGGTTAAGAGAAAATTTAAGCCGGTGGAGCTTGTAAAGGGATCGGTGTAGGCCATGGCCAGCTCCCCGGCCGCAACCGCCTCTGTAACGGTTTTTACGTTTATTTCGCCGTATTTGGCCAAAAGCTGGGCGTTCTTTCTGTTTTCAATTACAATACCGGCTACATTATCCACCATGCTGTCGGAGATTAAGTCGATGCCGATATTATTGAATTTAATGATTTCCGCCCAGTTCCTGTTGGAAAAGGTAAAGGCATCCGGGGTATAGGCTCTGCTGATAATATAATCGGTTCCCGTGCCTGACGCTATGTACCTTATTTTAACCGAAGCCGTATTCCCGTCTATTTTAGTTTCGGATTTATTAAATTCCGCTGCTACCTCGTTGAGCCAGCCGTCATTGCCCGTACCGGTCTGCTCAGGCGCACCGAATATTTCAACATAGGTATCGGTTGTATTTTCAACTGTAACCGGGAATTTTGAAATGTCCGGCAGCAGATCGGCAATCTCCGTCTGCACCAGGGATATTTGGCCCTTAACAGGCGCTTTCTCTTTTACCGTTATTTTTTTAACTATTTTCTCCAGCTTTGCTTCCGCTGAGTTCCCTTCAGATGTTGTCCCTACATTGCTTGTAAGAGAAATACCGATAAAAATGGTTAAAAACACTGCCAATGCCGCAATCCCAAAGTAAACGATTACTTTTTTGTTTTTGTTCATACTTTGTTATCCTTCCTTTTATTTGTAATATTGCGTTTGACTTATTAATGAATCGATCTCAAGAATGCCGGTCATTTCCTCCATTTCGCCCTCACCGATGCTGTCCAGCTTTGATATTTCGATGAGCAGCTTATCCATACGGATTAGAATCTTTTCATTTCCCTGCAGGATGCTGTCCATATAATCGGATTGCTCTTTGAACAGCTGCATTTTTTCCTTTCCGATGTTAAGGGGTAAAAGCCCTGCCTTTACTTTTTTGTCTGTCCTTTCATAATCCTCTTCATCAAATACGGCAAGCCTGTTTATCATGCTTTGTACATTAACGTAAAATAACCTCTCAACCTCCAAGGTAACCGCCATAAACTTTTTATAGCTTAATTCGCTTACGCTGAACCGTTTTTCTACATTATCCGTTAACAGCTCCATCTTATTTTCAATGCTGTCCATTTGCAAAAGAAGGTTCTCCGCCACTTTTCCTCTAACCTTATGGGGCTTGTATTTTGCAAGCTCCTGCTCATAATCCTTTTTTGTTTTTACCCTTTCACGCTCTTCGGCCACCGGCTTATCTCCCTTAACAAACAGGGTGTAATTGCCGTATATAAAAGCAGCCACAGAAATGAGGGCTACCGTATAGCCGAAGGCCATGCCAAATGCCCCGCTTTTTGTTAAGCTTATTCCCAAAAGTCCCGGTGAGAAGACGATTATACAAACCACGGCAATAGCAACGTTTAACAATAAGGCCTTTAAAATTTTATGTATACCCATACCTTTTTCCTACCTCCGCATGAGAATTCTCAATTCAGAGCCATAACCCTACCATTTATTATTCAAAAGCGTTTCATATGTTACTTTTTCTTTCAAAAGGATTTACCACATGTTATAAATGATTAACCAATTCAATCGTATTTTAATGATTCATTAATTTAATCATAATTTAGATATTTGAATGCATTGATGTAGAAAATTGCGAAAAAACAGAGCATTACTACCATTGTAACACTCTGTATTGCTTTTATCTAACATCTTTTGACATCACTGTTTATATTTTTTTCGAAGGTTCCTTCAGATAAAAATACAGCAGGGTTTGGATAGTTGCTTTATTCAGAAATTGACGGCAAAAGAATAAGGGAAGGTGTTAACATCCTTCCCCCTTTCTTTTCAATTTTAACGGGATTGACTAAGATAATTAATTTGTTGTCAGCTGGATATAGGCTGACGGGTCCACCAGCTTGTTCTCCTTATAGAGCTCAAAATGCAGGTGGGACGGTTCGGCGCTTTCAAAAATAGCGGTTGCGCCAACGGCTCCTATGGTGTCTCCCTGCTTCACTTCCTGGCCTACCTGAAGGGTTTTGTCACTGGCCAGATTTGCGTAAAGGGATTTATAGCCGTTCTTATGATCGATTACCACAGTAAATCCGTATCTGGGATCGCTCTTGATCTCAAGAACAACACCGTTGCCTACAGCGCTGACGGCCTCTCCTCTTGCTGCTGCGAGATCCACGCCGCTGTGAGTGCGCCATTCATTAAAGGTAGGCGAGTAAACCAGCTTGTCCATGGAAAACTCCATCTGAACCTTGCCGGTGATGGGGGATTGGAAGTTCGGTCCGGCTACAGCCAGAGCCACATCCTCCGACTTAACGGAAAGATCCTCCGAATCGGAAGCCTGGGTACCGTCACCGGTTCCATCATTGCTTCCTACAGGTCCCTGATTATTGGTCGGGTTGTCCACAGGATCCGTATAGGCCTCCGGGGGTGTTATATCCGTCTGACTATTTACGGATTCTCCCGGTTCATCCTCCGCACCGCCATCGGCGATGCTGCTTATAGGACCGTCATCCGAATAATCGGAGCCTGTGGGATTATTGTTTGCGTCCAAATCGGACGAAAGGTCACCGTCACCGGGCTCGGTATAGTCGATAATTCCCAGATTGGGGTTCTGTTCGCCACCATTTTCTCTGGATTCCTGATTGGGATCCGTAAGTATCTGGTTGGTTGAAAAGAACACCGCTCCGGCAGCCAGAGCACACAAGCCTACGACGATGGCAATATAAAAACCGCTTTCCTTAAAGAACCTTGTTATTCTTTTGCCTAAAGACCCTTCATCCTTAAAATGACCCTTGTTGTTCACAGTATCCACCTCCACTTTGTATTATTGCCAGAGGAAGCGGATTTATACTCTGTTATCGCATTTCTTCCACTTAAGGAAACCGGGGCTTATAAAGCTTTAGTCTTATTGTTTGATTTCATCGATGCTCACGCCGGTGTAGTAATATTTAAGAATATCCATGTAGCCAAGGCCTTCTCTTCCCAAAACATCGGCGCCGCACTGGCTCATGCCCACACCGTGGCCAAAGCCGGTGGTGGTAATTTCAACGGTTTTTTCATCGGGGATAGTCATTTCAAAATTGGTGGAGCGAAGGTTTAAAAGCTCACGGAAAGCCGTCCCCTCCATGACAACACTGCCGGTCCGGATCTCTGCAACCCTGCCGCTTGCGCTGTAGGTTTTAATTTCAAGATCCTGCCGGGCATCCTCTCCCAATATGGCATCCTTATACCGTGAAAGCACCCTGGCCTTAATATCATCCCAGGAAAAGACGGTTTTCAGGGCATAATTGGAATATGTACTCTCATCAGGGCTATAAACGCTTTTTAAATACGGCACCTGGCCCGATACCGACCATACGGCCTCCACATCCTCCGTTACTCCGCCGCTGTTGGCGTGATAGAGGGGGTTTATAATCGTCTTTTCATAGGTTATAACCTGGTTTTTTGTGGCTTTAACCGCCTTTTCAAGCTTGCTCCAGTCCTCCTTTTTGCCGCTGCGCTCCAGGTACTGCTCCTTGGACAGGTACGCCTGGCAATGGGTATAGTCCGTACACACATCGGCGCCGTTATGGCTTTCCTTGGAGACATAAAGCCCCAGCATGCGGCTAAAGGCAAAGGTCCTTGCCGCTACTGCCTGAGCCTTCAGGGCCTCCTCATGAAAGCTCGCGGGCATTTCCGCGGCCAACACCCCCACCACATAATCCTCAAGGGCCATTTCCTCCGTTTTATTATCCTGGGGGAAATACACCTTGACAACAAGCTTCCCCTCGTACTCAATGATCCCGGGCCGGTTATCCTCCTGTCCATCCCGGCTGCGGCCGGTTCCGTCGCCGTCCATTCCTCCCGTGCCTCTCACACCGGCAATGGGGGGAAGGAACAGAATAAGGATTAAAAGGATGGGCAGTATAATGAGCACACCGTCCAAAGGTCTCAGGTGAAAGCCGCCCGAGCTTCTTCTGGTGGAGTAAAGCCCATGACTTGCGCCAAACCTATTCAAATAACTTTTATAGCCTTTACGGCTTCTTTTAAACAAATCTCTTCCTATCATGGTTCATTCTATGTAGACAGGCCGTTTTCCATTCATGAAGGTTTCTATTTCCCGTTAAAGCTCAGGGAGCTTTTAACGGGTGTCCGGCATAAACGTCACTCTTAAGCGCCTTTGACCGTTATATACCGGAATGAGGTTAAGCCTTTTTCTCGTTTTCTAATACGGCTTAAGCCTGTATAATAGACCTGTACACATGAATGAAGGATTAAAGAATAAGCAGCGCACACGTACATACAGCATAAATTAAAGGGTAATCAAAAAGGAGATGCGGTTTGGATAAAGGCGGAGGTTCACTTATAAATCCTTTTATGTCCGAGGCTCTCAAGGAGGCTCAGCTGGCCTTTGACAAGGATGAAATTCCTGTTGGGGCCGTCATTGTGAAGGACAATAAAATCATTGCCCGGGCTCATAATCTGCGTGAAACCCAGGGCAGCGCCATTGCCCACGCCGAGGTTCTGGCCATTCAGGAGGCCTGCCGTGTGCTTTCCTCCTGGCGTCTTTCCGATTGTGATCTCTATGTCACTCTGGAGCCCTGCCCCATGTGCGCCGGAGCCATTGTCAACGCCCGCTTAAGGAGCGTGTATTTCGGTGCCTGGGACGATAAAGCCGGATGCTGCGGCTCCGTTATTCAGCTCCTCTCCCCCGGTCTGTTCAACCACTCCCCGGTGCTGTACGAGGGCATTATGGAAGAACCCTGCCGGGAGCTTCTAAGGCGTTTTTTCAAGGAGAAGCGCACCGAAGGCTAAGCATGGCTTCCATGCTTCAATTAAACTTAACCTATTTTTTTGTCCGATTGGATAAATCGAACCGTTCAGATAAGATCGGAGCTTCTGTGTTTGCTATGATAATTTAGTTAGGTTTATCTAACTAAATAATTTATTAAGTCCTTCAAGGAGGAATAGCCAACATGGAAAACAAGGTATATAATAAGCTTCAGGTTAAAGACTTTATTGCAGTGGGACTCTTTGCAGCCATCTACTATGTGGTCTTATTCGCAACAATGATGCTGGGATACATACCTGTGCTCATTGCGTTTTTAACGTTTTTTACGGGTATTACAGGCGGTATTCCCTTTATGCTGTTTCTCACACGGGTAAAAAGGTTCGGCATGGTATCGCTTTTCGGCCTGGTTTGCGGCATTTTAACCCTGCTTATCGGCAGCGGCATTTACCCTTTTCTTACCGCGGTGCTTTTTGGCATTCTGGCGGATATCATCCTGAAATCCGGCAAATACGAGGGAAGCAGGCATACTGTTTGGGCTTACTGCGTCTTCTGCTTCTGGACAATGGGCTTTACCGTCAATGTTTATTTGGTTTCCAACCAAACCTATATGGATTCCATAAAGTCCGCTTACGGGGAGGAGTACGTTTCCGCTTTAATGAATCTTATGCCGGGCTGGATGCTCTGGGTGGGTCTGGCAGTTACCCTGGGGGGGGGCTTTTTAGGCGGTATTCTGGGAAAAAAGGTTCTTCGCAAGCATTTTGAAAAAGCAGGTATTGCATGAACCGGGAAC
>JAEXPO010000696.1 GCA_023446675.1 Bacillota bacterium
GCTTCACCGCATGGGCCACGGCATGGGCGCTTTCTATAGCGGGTATGATCCCCTCGGTTCGGGAGAGAAGCTCAAAGGCGGCAACCGCCTCTTCATCCGAGGCACCGATATAGGTGGCCCTTCCCGAATGGAAAAGCTCGGCATGCTCCGGCCCAACCCCGGGATAATCCAGCCCGGCTGAAATGGAGTAAACCTCTGTTATCTGACCGTCCTCATCCTGCAGAAAATAGGATTTCATGCCGTGAAAGATGCCAATAGCGCCATGAGTGAGGGTGGCGGCGTGACGGGGAGTGGTTATGCCTTCTCCCGCGGCTTCCACACCAATAAGCTGAACCTCCTTGTGGGGAACAAAGGCGTGGAAAAGGCCCATGGCGTTGGAGCCTCCGCCGATACAGGCGATAACGGCATCGGGCAGGCGTCCGGCAACCTCCTGAATCTGCCTTTTTGCTTCATTTCCAATAACAGCCTGAAAATCCCGGACCATGGTGGGGTAGGGATGAGGGCCCATGACGGAGCCAAAAATGTAAAAGGTATCCTCAACCCGGGCCGTCCATTCCCGCATGGCTTCATTAACAGCATCCTTCAGGGTTTTGGTTCCGCTGTCCACGGCTGTCACCTTGGCTCCCAGAAGCTCCATGCGATAGACATTGAGTGCCTGTCGGACAGTGTCCTCGCGGCCCATAAAAACCTCGCACTCCATGCCGAAAAGGGCCGCGGCGGTAGCGGTGGCCACACCGTGCTGGCCTGCGCCGGTTTCGGCAATGACCCGCTTTTTGCCCATGCGTTTGGCTAAAAGGGCCTGGCCCAGCACATTATTTATTTTATGGGATCCGGTGTGATTAAGATCTTCTCTTTTCAAATAAATTTGGGCACCCTTGAGCTTTTGGGTGAGATTCTCAGCGTAATAGAGGAGGGAAGGCCTTCCGGCATAGTCCTGGTAGAGGCGGGTGAGTTCCTTTATGAAGGAAGGATCCGCCATGGCTTCTCCATAAGCCTTTTCAATGGCGGCCAGGGCCGGCATCAGGGTCTCGGGTACATATTGTCCTCCAAATTGGCCAAATCTGCCTTTTTTCATTCAACCAACATTCCTTTCAAAGTAGAGTGAGTAGCAGGGGTTCTGTACAAAATGCGTAATGTGGAGCTGTGTGTCATATAAACAGTACAGGTAACTGTATTGATTAGCTATATATAGAAAATGATTCTATATTAATAGTGTATTCCCTGGAACAAAACCTTCCTCAATGTGCAGCCGCCGCAGCCATAAAGGCCTTTATCCGTTCCCGATCCTTATAGCCGTCCAAGCCGTCCGCCCCGCTGCTGGTATCCACCGCCCAGGGCTTAATCTGTGCGACTGCCCTCCCCACATTTTCCGGATGAAGGCCGCCGGCCAGGATAAGGGGAATGCTGCCGAGCTTTTCAGCAAGGCCATGAATTGGCGTCAAATCATAGCTTTGGCCGCTTCCCGGCGCTTTACCGTCAAGAAGGATTCCGTCAGTATGGGGAAAATAGGTCCGGATGCTTTGTAAAAGCTCCGGTGTATCGGCCCGGAGAGCTTTCCAAATTTGAATTCCAGCCGTATCTCCCACGATGCCTTTTTTGCTGCCCAGGCCGTTCAGTTCTGCCCGAAGGGTTTTAAGGGTATCGGGAGTTTCCTGCCCGTGAAGCTGGAGCACCTTAAAGGGGCAGTGGTAAAGCAGCTCCTCCACCTCAGAAACAGTGGCATTTACAAGCACGGCAACAGGAGTAATTGCCGGATCCAGCATTTTAAGAAGATGGGAGGCAGCTTCAATCGTCACTCTTCTTTTGGAAGGAGCCAGCACAAAGCCTGCAAACTGAGGCTTCAGCCTGTTGAGAGCCTCCACCTCCTCCTTTGTCCGAATGCCGCAGATTTTTACCTTAACCGGCTTCATGGCTTTGGCCTCCCTCCGACCAGGCTTTAGCCTTCTCAACGACTCCAAGACGGAGGCTTTTAAGAAGACTTCCCGTTTCCCCGCTTCGCATGAGGGATTCGCCCACCAGGATGGCATCGGCTCCGTTTTCATAGGCAAAGGCGGCATCGGCTCCGTTTTGTATGCCGCTTTCGCATACGGCTGCGCAGTTCTCAGGAATAAAGGCCCTTAGCTTTGGAAACGTATTTAAGTCCACCTTGAAGGTATTAAGATCCCGGTTGTTAATGCCAATAATCTGTCCTCCTGCCTGGATAAGCCTTTCAGCCTCTTCCCGGGTATGAGCTTCCATGAGCACCGACAATCCCAGGCCCAAAGCATAGGCAAAAAGACGGGCCAGGGCTTCATCGTCAAGTATAGCAGCAATGAGGAGAATAGCGTCGGCTCCCATGCAGTAGGCTTGAAGGATTTGGTATTCCTCCAGCATGAAATCCTTGCAAAGCAAGGGAAGGGCTGCTTCCTTCCGTATGGCCTGCAAATAATCCATATGGCCTAAAAAGAAATCCTCCTCCGTGAGAATAGAAAGAGCGGCGGCTCCGTTTGCCTCATAAATCCTGGCCTTTTCCACCGGCTGAAAGTTGGGCTCAATGAGGCCCTTGGAGGGAGAGGCCTTTTTTACTTCGGCGATAACCGAAAGCCCCGGCGTCTTTAAGGTGTCATAAAGGCTTAAGGGTGGAGTGCTCCTTTTTGAGGCAAGGTCTTCAAGACGGGAGAGGGGAAGCTGGCTTTTTAAGGCCTCCAGTCTTTTTTGCTTAGCCTGACAGATGGTATCCAGAATCATTGGCGGGCCTCCGTTATACGCAGTGTAGCTTCCTTATAGGCATTCAGCTTTTTGTAAGCTGATCCGGAATCGATGGCGGATGCCGCCAGGGCCGTCCCTTCTTCCAGGGAGGATGCCAGACCCCCGGCATAAAGGGCACCTGCCGCATTAAAAAGGACAATATCTCTTTTGGGGCCCTTTTCACCCTGCAGGATACGGTTTAGTATAACGGCGTTTTCCCCTGCATCACCGCCCTGAATGGCTGTTAAAGGCGCAGATGCCAGCCCGGCCTCAACCGGGGTTACGGTATATTCCTTAATGACGCCGTTTTTAAGCTCGCACACGGAGGTGGGGCCGCTTAAGGCCATTTCATCC
>JAEXPO010000044.1 GCA_023446675.1 Bacillota bacterium
TTCCGTTGTAGACGGAGTGGGAATGGGCCTTGGTTTTACGGGGGCTCTTTTTATCATCGGCTCCATACGTGAATTTCTGGGAGCCGGAACCTGGATGGGCATCACCCTTACAGCGGACCTGTTTGACCCGGCAACCATCATGATTCTTCCTCCCGGCGGCTTTCTGGTTCTTGGAGGCCTTATTGCTCTTGTAAATTACATTACAAGAGGCGATAAACAGGCTAAAAAGGCCATAGGCTGCGTCGGCTGCGCGGGCTGCGGCGAACAACACTGTGCCCCTGGAGGTAAAAACGGATGAAGGAATTACTGGTTATTTTAATTGGCGCCATGTTTATGGAGAACTTTGTTTTATCAAAATTTCTTGGTATTTGTCCTTTCCTCGGCGTTTCAAAAAAATTGTCCACCGCCCTTGGCATGAGCGGAGCTGTGGTGTTCATCATGACCCTGTCCTCTCTTTTAACCTGGTGCATCAACGAATTCCTGCTGGAACGCTTTGGCCTGTCCTATCTCCAAACCATTGCCTTTATTCTGGCTATTGCCGCCCTGGTTCAGCTGGTGGAAACCATTATGAAGAAAATGATGCCTCCCCTTTATAAGGCCCTTGGCATTTATCTTCCCTTAATTACCACCAACTGCGCTGTTCTCGGTTCGGCCCTCATTAATGTGGAGAGAGGCTATACCCTGGTTCAGGCCGTGGTGTTTGGGTTTTCCGCAGGACTGGGCTTCACCTTGGCCCTCATCCTGTTTTCAGGGGTCAGAGAGCGCCTGGAGGCCTGTGATATTCCCGAATCCTTCAAGGGTATGCCTATTGCCCTTATTTCGGCTTCATTAGTGTCTGTGGCCTTTATTGGTTTTGCAGGACTCATTATAAAGTAAGGAGGAAAGCGTAAATGGAAATTATGGTACCTATATTCGTTATTTCCGGACTGGGCATTGTTTTTGGCCTTGGTCTTTCCTATGCGTCCAAGGTCTTTGCCGTTCCTGTTGACGAGCGGGTGTCCAGGGTCCGGGAGCTTCTTCCGGGAGCCAACTGCGGAGCCTGTGGCTTTTCAGGCTGCGACGGCCTTGCTGAGGCTATTGTCAATGAGGGTGCTCCTGCCACACGCTGCCCTGTTGGCGGAGCGGCCATGGTAGCCTCCGTATCCGAGGTGATGGGTGTGGAGGAAGGCAGCGTGGAGGTAACCGTAGCCCGTGTTATTTGCCAGGGGGACTCTTCCAATACAGGGAAAAAGTACAATTACGACGGAATTGAGGACTGCAATGCTGCAAACCTCCTGGCGGCAGGCATGAATGCCTGTGCCTACGGCTGTCTGGGTCTGGGAAGCTGCAGCCGGGTTTGTCCCTTTGATGCCATTGTGGTTGAAAACGGCCTTGCAAGGGTACTGCCCGACAAATGCACCGGCTGCGGCAAATGTGTCAATATCTGCCCAAAGGGTATTATAAAGCAGGTGCCTGTTCTTACCGGATTTACTGTAACCTGCGCCAGTCAGGAAAAGGGAGGTATTGCCCGCAAACAGTGTAAAACAGCCTGTATCGGCTGTCAGAAGTGTGTTCGGGTGTGCCCGAGCAATGCGGTAGCCGTTGAAAATAACGTGGCGCGTATCGACGCTGCCAAATGCATTAACTGCGGTCAATGCAGCGAGGCTTGCCCTCAAAAGTGTATAGGAAATTACATGGCCAAAAGACTGGCCTAGAAACCCGGAGGAGATCCGCAGGAAATTAATAGAAACACATTGGATCAGACATTATCCCTCACCGAACGTATCATACTAAGGAAGGCCGGTTCGGCCTTTCTTACGGGAGACGGATATGCAGGACTACGATGTGGTCAAACTCTGCCTGGAGGGTAAAACCCAGGAGTTTGAAAAACTGGTTGAGAAGTATCAGAGGCTGGTGTATTCCATTGCTCTGAACTATTTAAAGGATTCCGCCCTGGCGGAGGATGCATCTCAGGAGGCTTTTATTAAGGCCTTCAAGCATTTGCGTTCCTATAATCCGGAGTTTCGCTTTTCCACCTGGCTTACCCGCATCACCACAAATACCTGCAGCGATATGCTCAGAAAGAGGCGGGATTTAACGCCTCTTGATGAAGCCTTTGAAATTGCCGACAAGGGGGAAACCCCGGAGGATTATGCCGTTCGCAAGGATAAAAAGGTGAAACTGGATTCTCTTGTAAACGCATTGGATCCCAAGTACAAGCAGCCTTTGCTTCTGTACCATGTTTCAGGGCTTAAGTATGAAGAAATTGCGGAGCATATGAAGGTTCCCATGAGTATTGTTAAAAACAGGATCTTTCGAGCCAGAAAAATGCTTAAGGAAGCACTGGAAGGCTATTAACCGGTCCACGGGAGGGATAATAATGAAGCCCGACAGGGATAAATTCAAACAGGGCTCCGCCTGCATCGAAGAGGATGAATTCCAGCTTTATCTGGAGGGCGGGCTTTCAAGAGAAGATGAACAGCGGCTTAAAAGCCATGCTTCCTCGTGCCGTCTGTGCCAAATGGAGCTGGAGACCTGGGAAATAGTCAGAAAAACCCTTCGTGAAGTGGGTGAGGTGGTGGTTCCAACCTGCCTTAAGTCCCGAATCATGGAGCAGGTGGCTAAAACCGCCATTCTGGCTAAAAAGGAGCCGTTTCCTTATTTAAAAATCGTCGGTACGGCCCTTCTAAGCCTTTTTCTGGTGCTGTACCTGTTTATGCCCGGCTTCAAAGCCTTTTTGCTGGTGTCCCTTATTACGGTGGCACGTCTCATTTCCTACAGCCTGGTAAATATCACGTCCTTTATAGGCCTGGACGTGACCGCACTGTTCCCGGCTCTCTCCGCTATGATGGGAAATTGGGCGCTGTTGCTGATTATTTTTTCAGCCGGCACTCTGTTGCTCATAGGCGCTTTTCTTGCAATGCTTATACGGGGAAGAACTTTTGCACGAACCGGCTGACTTGGCAACAAAAAGCTTTTATTTTTAGAAGCCATCATGTATAATAGTTAAGCAGTAGTATTTGGAAACTGCTAGGAGGAATTATCATATGGTAGCTAAAGAAGTTACAATATTGAGCAAGACAGGGCTTGAATCAAAGATGGCAGCCAGGCTTATCCAGAAAGCCTCCGGATACGAAGCCAATGTCTGGATTCAAAAAGATGAGAGAAAGGCTAATGCGAAGAGCCTTCTTGGACTCTTATCTCTTGGTATCAGCCCTGGTGATAAAATAACAATCATCACCGATGGCAGGGACGAAGCCACTGCTTTATCCGAACTTGAAGCCTTTGCCAACAGCGGCATGACCGAGTAAATGACGTAATCAACTGCCGGCTTTTTAAAAAGCCGGTTTTTTTGTTATATAGAGCTTTACTCTATATAAGGAGGCACTTCCATGGCATCCCTGAATGAAACGCTTAAAAACCTCCCCGATTCGCCGGGAGTCTACATCATGCATGATGTCCAGGACACCATCATCTATGTGGGCAAGGCTAAAAACCTGAAGAACAGGGTTAAATCTTATTTTCAATACAGGGAGGACCGGGACTCCAAAACGGCCATGCTGGTTTCCAATGTGGAATCCCTGGAGTACATCGTCACCCATACCGAGGAAGAAGCCCTCATCCTTGAAAATACCCTGATTAAACGGCATAAGCCTAAATATAACATTCTTTTAAAGGACGATAAAACCTATCCGCATATTCGTATTACCGTCCAGGAGGAGTTTCCCCGCATTGAAATTACACGCAAGGTTTTAAAGGACGGTGCCAAGTACTACGGCACCTATGTCAAAATGACGGCCGTTAAGGATTCCATTGAGCTTATCCGCCGCCAGTTTCCCATCAGAACCTGCAAACGCACCATTGAGCCGGGGAAAAAGCAGAGGCCCTGCCTTTACCATCATATCGGACTTTGCGTGGCTCCCTGCAGCGGTAATGTATCGGAGACCGATTACCGGGAGCTTGTTAAAAACGCCTGCGCCTTTTTAGAGGGACGGCAGGATGATGTGCTTAAGCAGATGGAGGAGGAAATGATCCGCTGTTCCGAGCAGCTTCGCTTTGAAAAGGCAGCCCAAATTCGGGACGGGCTCCAGAGCATGCGTGAGC
>JAEXPO010000095.1 GCA_023446675.1 Bacillota bacterium
ATTTTACCTTTTGTAAAAAGCAGAAGTTAAGCACTGTTGGCATAGCTGCGGATTTTTCAAAAGCGTCGGATATAGAGGTGAATTACCTTGATAAGGAAGACTTAAGCCGCCTCCATATCCTGCTTCATAATCTGGATGAACCTTACAAGGAGGTCTTCACCCTAAGGATTTTCGGTGAGCTGCCCTTTTCCCAGATAGGTGAGCTGTTCGGAAAAACCGACAGTTGGGCGAGGCTCGTTTTTTACAGGGCAAAAAAACAATTACAGGAGGCCATGAAATGAAAGTATCTTGTGAAGTTATAAAGGACTTGCTGCCCCTGTATCACGACGGGGTGTGCAGTAATGACAGCAAAAGGCTGGTGAAGGAGCATCTTGCTGCCTGCGTCGATTGCAGAAACGAGCTCCAGGCTATGAGCGGAGCGCTGTCCTTTGGAGATCCCGTTGCGGAAAACCTTAAGGAGGCAGATGCTGTTAAAAAGTTATCAAAGGAGTGGAAAAAAAATATGCTTAAATCACTGCTTTACGGTATTCTTCTTACTGCCGCCGCCGCACTTTTGTTTTACATCTTTTTCGATATAAAAATCATTTTCAGTGAGTAACGGAGGAAATCCCATGAAACAATACAGCCTTTCGGCACAGCATATTCAAAAGAAGTACAATGGCAGTCCTGTATTGAATGATGTTTCCATTAAAGTGGAAAAGGGAGCAATCTATGGCTTAATCGGAAAAAACGGCTCCGGAAAAACAACCCTGCTCCGTATTTTAACAGGCCTTATTCCGGCATATGAGGGAAAGGTGGCCCTGGAGAAGCTTGATAACCGGGCACCACGGGTTGCGGCGGTTATCGATTCCCCTTCCCTGTTTCTCAATATGACCGCAATGGAAAATTTAAAGGCCCACAGCCTTTTGCTGGACATAAGGGAGAATACACCACTGGAAGAAGTATTAAAAACGGTTGATCTTAACCGTACTCAAAACAAGCGTGTTAAGGACTTTTCCCTGGGAATGGTTCAAAGATTGAAGCTGGCTATGGCCTTATTGGCAGAGCCGGACATCCTGATTCTGGATGAGCCGTTAAACGGACTTGATCCGGATGGTATAAAGGATCTCCGCGAATTGCTGCTTCGGCTTAACAGGGATAAGGCCATGACCATTCTTATTTCCAGTCATGTGCTGAGCGAGCTGGAGCAGGTGGCTTCCTGCTTTGGTATTTTGCATGACGGTGCCATTGTCAAGGAATTAACAGAAGAGGATGTTTGCCAAAGGGGCCATTTAGAGGATTTATATCTGGAATATACCCAAAGGAGGAATTAATCATGGGAAGCGTATGGAAAAGTGATCTTTACAGGCTTGCAAAATTCAGGCTGTTCTATTGGGTTATGGGGATTTCTGTTTTTACAGCCCTTCTTCTGAACCTGATTATAAGAATGGATGTGCGTTTGGGCCTCTCCGTGTTCGGCTCCCAGACCCTTATTAAAAGCGCCCGGGACATTATCCTTTTAGGTGCCAGCTATCAGAAGCTCCTGGGCTTTCTATCCGCCGTTCTTATTTCCGTGTTTATCGGCCAGGAATACCTCTTTAAAACCTGGAAGCTCAAATGGATTGCGCAAAACAGCCGTACCGGGCTTTATTTATCAAAGGCGCTTTTATCCTCTCTTGCGGCATCCGGCCTGTTTCTTCTTTACGAAGGCCTTGTCTTTGCCTCCTCCGGTGAAAATTTGTTGGTACTCTTAAAGGACTACGGTGCTCTCCTTATATCGGGAACAGCCCTCTATGCCGCTTTTGGCTCGGTCATCTGCTTTATAGCCATGCTTATTAAAAACAGTACGGCTTCAACCCTTGCATGCCTTTGCTATGTGTTTTTCTCAGAAACCCTTTTATCCGCCTTACAAACCGCCTTTCGCTTTTCAGAGACGACGACCGCCCTTTATTTGTCTTTGGAGAGGCATACTCTTTATGGGATGACTGCATCTGTTATTGCTAATCCCTCCTCCATGTCAGCTGTCCTTTCAACGGTGGTTAACTCTCTGACCATCTTAACCCTTGTCACCGCCGCAGGTATGCTCCTTTTTAGAAAATATGAACTATAGCACTAACTTAAAAAATATCAAAGTGCAACAAAGTATAATAGAATACACTAAAATACAATATCTGTCTTGTAATATCTTTCTGGATTTGTTATGATCCTATTATAAGGTTTTGAGGGCCAGGGGCTTTAAATCCCTGGCCTTTTTACAAACAAGTCCCACTCATTTTACACACAAAAAGGAGGGTTCGTATGGAGGACAGGTTCTACACTATCAATGAAGCAGCGCAGCGGCTTAGCCTTCATCATAAAACCGTCCGTAAGTTTATCTCCGAGGGCAGGCTTCACGCAACCCGTGCAGGGAAACAGTGGCGAATTACCCCTGCCGATTTAGCCGCATTTATGGCTAGTCATTCGAATGAAGGCGAAAATGAGGTTTGGGAAGAGGGCTTTAACACCCTTTCCGTTAAGGAAGAAAAGCTGCCCCAATCCCGGAGTCATCGCATCCATGTTTCAACGGTTATTGAAATCGAGGCTGTGGACAAAGAGCAATCCATGCGTATTACCAATACGCTCATCGCTTTAATGAACAGCAGGGATCCGGAAATTTATCACGCCACCTTGCATGTGAAATACCAGGAGGAAGGCAGCCGACTGAAAATCCTGCTCTGGGGGCCGCTAAAATTCACGGAAGAAATGCTGGATTATGTTTCCAGAATTACGGACTAAGAAAGGAGAATTACTGATGGATATAAAAATCATTGAAAAAAATACCCTCCCCATTGCAGTTGTGCAAAGCGACCAGGTTCTTATAACGGATGTTCAGTCGGCACTGGATCTCATCGCAGCAGTAAGC
>JAEXPO010000167.1 GCA_023446675.1 Bacillota bacterium
TGTTCTTTAAAGCCTCAATGATTTTTTTATCCGTATCATCCATACCTTAGTCCCCTTTTAAAACATAAAACAAAAAACAAAATTCTCTATTCTAATGCAACTCTTTTTCGTACCGGTAACGAAAAACCTTATGACTACTATACTGCGGTATTTCTATTTTGTAAATCTTTTTGAAAAATACTTTTATTATATAAATCAAAATACGTTTTCAATTTTTAATTTTAAAGTTCAGCGCTCTTATATGCCCAAAGTATTAATTAGTTAAAGCTTGCTTAATATAACATAAGTATTTATACTATTTATACTATATCATTTTTTTAGTATAAATAAGAGGATTTTATGAAAAAAATCAACTCCATCGGCTTCGGCCCCCAAATGAGTGGTCTTATCGCATTGTTCACAACGGCAATCCCTTTGGTATTCAAGCTTCTTTTATGGCTTACCGCCCGATCCGTTTTTAAAACGCTGCTTAACCTCTCCCTATGGGTGGGAATGCTTCTCTTCTTCCTTTTTCTCCTCATTCTTTTTGCGGAGTTTATTCAGGATAAACGGATTGCCAAAGGCTATGCCATCCTGAGAAGGAGCAGGCTTTCTCTGGGCAACGGACACTATGAATGCCAAAACTGCGGGAACCGGCTGCTTTTTGAGACAAGCAGGTCTTGCGGTCTGTGCGGAATACGGTTTATATTTGAAAGGAGTGCTTCTGATGAAAGCAACGCTTGAAGAGGATGTATCCAAAACCTTATTTATTCCCCTTGCGGCCCGGGCCAACGAGTTAAAACGAAATAATCCGGTGGTTCGCGACGAAAAGGCGGCAGAAATTGCTTCCCTGACGGATCCTGGCGCTTATGTCGCAGATGGCGGCGAAATAGCCACACTGGGCATTCTGGCCCGAACCAGAGTAATTGATGACACCCTTTTGGCCCTGCTTGCAGAGAAGCCCGATTTAACCCTTCTTTCTCTGGGGGTTGGGCTGGATACAAGGATAAGCCGGATGGATAACGGTCTAATTCAAAGCTATGAGCTGGATTTGCCGGACGTTATCAGCTTGAGAAGAAACTACTTTGAGGAGACAGCGCGGATTCATTTTATAGCGGCCTCCGCCCTGGATGAGGAATGGGTTCGTCATTTGGAGGGGATTTCTCCTGAAAAGGTGATTATACTGGCTGAAGGATTACTTATGTACTTTACCGGGGAAGAAGTCAAGCGTCTGTTTCATATGCTGGCAAAGCATTTTCCAGGTGCCCACATGCTTTTTGATGTGGTTCACAGCTTTTTTGTGGGCAAGGGGATAAGTCATCCCTTTTTGTGGGGGCTGGACAAGGCACAGCAAATCGAAGGACTTGATCCCCATATTCGTTTAACAGAGTCCTGGAGTATGGGGGATTTACTTAAGGAGCGCCAGTCTCCCTTTATGAGGATCCTGAACCTTCTTCCCTCCACACGGAACAGGAGCCAGATACTCCATATTGAGTTCAAGGACTTTAGGGAATAATGCTATTACATGAAAAGAGAGGACCATTATGCCCCGTTACAGTAAAGCTGAAAAAGAAGCCGTCGCACAAAAGCTCCTTCAGGAAGGCCAACGCCTTTTTGCCGCCCATGGCCTTAAGAAAGTAACAATAGACGATTTGGCAGAGGCTTCCGGCATGGCCAAGGCAACCTTTTATACCTTTTACGAGAATAAGGAGTATCTCTTTTTGGATATCGTCCAGGGTATACAGCGAAAAATCTTTGCGGATCTGACTATTCTGCTGGAGAGCAATGTCCGTTTGCCTGCCAGGGAACGGGTTAAGCAGGTTTTTGCGGCAATGGCCGGACTTGCCACCCGCTATCCGGTTTTATCTCAAATCAATACCCAGACTCTTGAGCTCCTTGCCCGAAGGGTATCCGGTGAGCGTTTAGCCGAATACACCCGTCAAAACGTGGATGCCGCCCGTTCCCTTCATGAGCACGGCATTGCCTTTGCCTGCAGTGTTGAAACCGCGTCCTTTACCTTTCAGGCACTTTATCAAAGCTGGCTGTTTCTATGTGAAAACAGCGGCGGCAGGCAGGACGAGGTTATGGCACTGATGCTGGACGGCATTCTCCACAGCCTTTTGCCGGAGCCGCAACAGGCTTTGAATCCGGAGGCAATGGTATAGCCATACGTAGCCATATCATAGCCATATTGTGGAAAGCCTTGAGTTAAACTATAATGTAAAGTACGGGTTTATTCTCCGATATAAATGAAGCGAGGATGGCTATGGCAGAAAAAGCATTACGGCTTCCCAGGCTGTTAAGCAATTCAATGATCCTTCAGCGGGAAGTGCCTCTTACATTTTGGGGCTGGTCTCTTCCGGAAGATTCCGTTACACTTTCCTTTAATGAGAGGGTTTACAGAACTAGCGCGGACAAAAACGGACGCTGGCGAATTACCACGGAGAGCTTTCCTGCCGGTGGTCCTTATACAATGACAATTGCTTCCCAATATAGCGGAAATGAAACCCTTAAGAATATTCTAATCGGTGATGTCTGGCTGTGTTCCGGACAATCCAACATGGTTCTTCCCATGGAGCGGGTTAAGGACACCTATCCCGAGGAGCTGGAAAGCTGTGAAAACGCTGACATCCGTATCTTTACACCCTCTCAGGAAGGGGTTTTTGGTAAACCCCGGGAGGATTTGGCAACCGGACGATGGCTTTGTGCCTCACCCCAAACCATCCGGGAATTCTCCGCCGCCGCCTATTTCTTTCAACAGGCGCTGTTTCAACGCTATTCCATTCCAATAGGCGTTATTAACTGCAGCGTGGGCGGCTCTCCCATTGAGGCCTGGCTTGGTGAGGAAATGCTTGGTGATTTTCCCCAATTCCATAAGGCTATTGAGGATTTTAAAACGCCCGGCCACGCCGAAAGCTATAATGAAGAAAACGAGGCCCTGTCACAAAACTGGCTAAAGGACGCCGAGTCGTCCGATGCCGGTTTGTCACATCCATCAGAGCCGTGGTTTAGTGAGGCCACCGATACCTCTCAATGGCAAACCCTGACTCTTCCGGCTTTCTTCAGTGATGAAGGGCTATGGGATTTCAGCGGCGTTATTTGGTTTAAAAAAGCCTTTATCCTACAGGACTCACTACCGCAAGAGGGTGCTTCCCTTTGGCTCGGCACCCTTGTGGACAGCGACAGGACCTATATAAATGGAGTTCTTGTAGGTGAAACAGGCTATCAGTACCCGCCCAGAAAGTATACCGTTCCCACCGGGTTATTGCGCCGGGGGGAAAATGAAATTACCGTCCGGGTTGTTGTAAATAACGGGCTGGGGCGCTTTACACCCCATAAGCCTTACCGGCTGTTTTGGGCAAACGGGCATGTGGCTCTTGATGGTGTGTGGAAATACCAAATAGGCTGCCGTCTTTCCCCCATGCCTGAAATTGGCCGGCTCAACTGCAAGCCCACAGGTCTCTATAACGGCATGCTGGCCCCTTGCCATTTCTATGCCATAAAAGGAGCGGTCTGGTATCAGGGAGAATCCAATACAGACGATCCCACCGATTACCTGCCCTTATTAAAGACGCTCATTTCCGACTGGCGTAAAAAATGGAACCTGGGGGATTTTCCTTTTATCATTGTTCAGCTTCCCAATTTCGCCATTGACCTTCTGCCGGAAAGCACGGGCTGGCCGGAAATACGTGAAGCCCAGAGAAGGGCTCTCCAAATACCCGGAACAGGCCTTGTGGTCACCATCGATACCGGCGAAGCCAATGATTTGCATCCGGAGAACAAAAAGCCCGTAGGCAAGCGCCTGGCTTTGGCAGCAAAGGCACTTGCCTACGGGGAACCGATTACCGGATTTGGTCCTCTTGTTAAATGGGGTACTGTCTCTGAAGGAAAGATCATCCTTTCCTTCGATTATGCCCAGGGAGGACTTCTTACCTTAAAGAGCATCCGGCCGGAGCATTTCCAGGTCGCAGGCAAGGACGGTGAATTTAAAGACTGTCCGGCTGAAATCAGGGACGACCGGATTATTATCCCCTGGCAGGGGCAAAGGCCCTTGTTTGTACGCTATGCCTATGCCGCTAATCCTGTCGGAGCTCTGGTCTATAACCGTGAGATGCTTCCCGCAGCTCCGTTTTTAATTGCGCTGGATTAAACTGTCATTTATTGATTAGCCTTCCTGTTCACCAGTCCTGCAAAAAATTCGCCGTCACAGGTGGCGCAATAGCCTATGCCACGTCCGCGGAATTCTTCCTCGCCGATAAAGCCCAGTTTTCGGGGAACCGAACCGGTGGCAATGATAACAGCCAGAGCTTCATACTCTCCCTCAACCGTTTGAATCTTTTTTTAATGTCCTTTAAAAGATCCGCCGACTCAACCACTGTCTGAAGAAATTTTACGAGCCGATAATAATCAGGTCATATAATTCTTTCATCAACAATTACAGCTTTCCTATGAGATTCAGGCTGGGCTTAAGAGTTTCCGCACCGGGACGCCATTTTGCCGGGCACACCTGATCGCCGTGTTCTGCCACAAATTGGGCTGCCTGAACCTTGCGCAAAAGCTCGGCTGCTTCTCTTCCGATATTATTGGAGTTAACTTCATAAGCAACAATTTTTCCTTCAGGATTAATCACGAAGCTTCCCCGCAATGCCAGCCCTTCTTCCTCAATGTAAACCTCAAAATCCTTAGACAGCTTTGCGGTAGGATCAGCCAGCATGGGGTACTTTATGTTTTTAATGGTATCGGAGGTATCATGCCATGCCTTATGAACAAAATGGGTATCGGTGGAGACAGAATAAATCTCGCAGCCAATTTTCTTGAATTCTTCATATTGCTCAGCCAAATCCCCAAGCTCAGTGGGGCACACAAAGGTAAAATCCGCAGGATAGAAAACGAAAACAGACCATTTCCCCAATAGATCCGCCTTGGTAACCTCTTTAAAACCCTCGTCAACAAAAGCTTGTACCTTAAATTCGCTTACTTCTTTTCCTATGAGTGACATAATAAAACCCTCCTGATTAAAATATTTTTATTGTGATCGGTAATCTCGCCGTATCCGCCTGAAAAGCATTCATTACAGTTTTCATTATCTATGATTTAATGGAAGTCCGGCATTCCATGCATATGCCTCCGAACATCATGGTTCTGTTGTAAATGCGAACACCGGTGCATTCTTCCACCGCACTGTCTATTTTTTCAATAAGATCCGGCGGAAGCGTATGATCCGTATCAAAAAGCCGGCCGCAGCGATTGCATACAACATGGTAATGCTCCTCTGTTTTGGGGTCAAAGCGATCCGGCGCGTTGGCAAAGGATAATCTCAGTACCTGTCCGTCCTCGGCCATCAGGCCAAGATTCCGGTAGACGGTGCCCAGGCTTATTTGAGGATAAAATTTTCGTATTGCCTCATAAACCTCCATTGCAGTGGGATGTTCAAGCTGACCGAGAATCTCCTCGATAATATGTCGTTGAGCACTGTTTCTTCTTGCCAATTTAATCACCCGATTCAATCAATCAAAAGCTCAGGAGTGTTGAGCCCCCTCCCTTTTACCCAGAATTGCTTACGCAAACATCTAACAACAACAACAACAATAATAATAATAATAATGATTATTAGTATCATTATATAATTATATTTTTTGTTGTCAAGCCTTATTATGGATTATTCGTATTGATTTTAAAAAACGCTATGAGGTAAAGTTATAATGAACAACACGAATCCGGAAGGAAAAAAACAAATGGAAGCAGCTATAATCCAGTGCCTTGAAGAAGGCTACAGCCTTGGGAGAATTCATGGGCTTACGAAAACAGAAACAGGCAGCGGAAACACCTTTATTGAGGGAGTAAGCTATAAAAGAATATCCGACACCAGCCTCCCTCCGGTTATTGAGTACATAAAAAGCTATTTGGAGCAATTAGCCCTCCTCCCGCCCGGCGCCGTCCTTCTGGAAGAATCCGGTCCCTGGGACAGGGCAAAATCCCTGAGCTATCTGACCCGAGAGCTTCCTTACATAGTGGCGGAAAAAGGCTTCCCAAATGAACTAAACAAACCGGTTCAATGGGCTTCAAAAAGGCTTCTGGCTTATGCCCCCTTGCTGTCCGATTTTAAAAAACAGCTTATCCACTCGGATTTGGGCCCGGACAATATTCTGTTTAATGAAAAATCGGTGCAAGCCATTGTTGATTTTACTCCCGACTTTAACAATCCCTGGTTTGCCTATTGTCAGTTTATTTACTGGAATGAGTTGTGGTTTACAAAAGAAGTGAGTACGGAAAGGCTGAACCTTTATTACAAGGCTTTTAAGACAGAAGAGCATTCTGTTTCGGAAGATCTCTTTTATGCTTTTCTTCTTTATACGGCCCTCTACAGGCTGGCAGGGGCTTTGCCCGAAGAACCGTCAGAAGCTTCCCTGATCTTTAAAAAGCTTAAGCCTCGAATCGAACTTGCAAGAGGTGTTGCAGCCCTGGTTAAGCCATAAAGAAAATCCTGGCTTAGCCTGGGGCTAAACAGCCAATCAGGCTGCTTTTGTATTAAGCAACATACTCAAAAAGATTTGCGAAGAGTTTCACCGGTTATAGCATCCTAATCCTCTCCGTGAGTTTGACTTTAGGCCGGCACTGATTCTGATTATAATGGACTGCTGCCTGCTGCAAGAATTTCCTGGCTGTCCTCGGTTTTTATTGAAAGACCTTCAATATGAAAGAATCTTTTATCCTCCTTGTTGAGCACGGGAACAGCAAGGCATGCGTGGTAGGGTAACGGCCTTTGTACATTGGATTTTTCACTTTCACTGTTTTCTTTAGTCTCTTCCTTAATGTCCTCTTTACGGGAATGCAAAATAACTGTGGGGCCGTCAGCCCCTCCAATTATACCTATTATGGCCTGACTAGCGGCGGTTGGACTATAAAGCCCCTGCGGCTTCATACTGTATTGAACGCGCTGGTTGAACTGCAGTTGATCCGATGGGGGCAGCGGGGGATCAACTTGGTATACACCGCTTGTAAAATACAGGCCGGGATGGCCGTTTGCACCTTGGGACAATTCCGTTGAAACCGGATTTTGAAAATACAGCCTATGTACCGCACCCGTAAGCGGGTGTAAAAAGGAGGCTTCTTTTTCCTCACCCTCCTCAGGGACTTCAACTTTTAAGTTCAGCGGGTAGATTTTGTGCTCCGGTCGGGTTAAGAGCTTTACCATTTTCACTTTGTTCAGGCCAAGAAAGCGCAACAAACCTCCAGGCTTTGAAGCGTTATTCGGATTGGCAATAAAAAAGCGCTGGCAGGTAAAGCTGTCCACGCCTGTAAGCCAACCGGCGTAAGCCTTTTTCAAGGCCAAGGGAACCTCCGATTTCCTTGACGGCAGTGAAACAAAAACCCAATGGGTAAAGGAGTATTCACCCTCCAGCATCTTCCCGTCAAGCTCTATTTTAGATATGTCTATGGCCTTGCAGGGATTTTCCTGCTCAGCCCAGGAGCGCTCAATATCGGTTAACTGCTCCTGGCGGCTTTCGTATTTATCCAAGAAAGCCTTTAAGCGCCCTTGGTCCAAGAGGGTGAGCACGTCAAAAACGATACCGTCCCAAAAGCGGTATATAAAAGGAATACACCGTTTTTCTCCTTTATACTGAAAAACCCGGTTCACCTTTTGCTTCATATAAAAGCGGCCGTTTACCGTATTGTTGCTTTCTTTCGTTATACGGGAACCTGAATAGAACATTTCAAGAACTCCTTTCAGCCTTAGGGCAGTGTCCTAAAGGAAGCAAACAAACTCATGGCGGGCAGTGGCGTTAAAGTAACGGCACAATGCCAATATTCGGTTTTACGCGCTGGGGTCCTGCCCGCTTTTGCAGGGTCAATCTTCTAATCACTGTAGCCTCCGGACAGCCAACAGATGGTAATGTATATTCTAATTATATCATCGTTACCGCCTGTTGCCATGGCTGTCGGCGCGTTATTTACCCAAGCGGCCTGTCGCTGTCCGTAAAACCGGACTTTTCCCGAAAATGAAAACAGCCTCCGTACGGCTGCGGAAGCTGTTTTCATTTGGGAAGAGTTTGCAGTATAATGTGGGAAAGGTATTTTTTTTTGAAAAGTACGGATTTACCGTGTATAAGCAACTTGTGGGCGATTGAATTATGCGAAAATATATAGGGGGAAAATGATGGACAAAAAAACGGAGAAAATTTTACACAGGCGTATGCATGGGTTGTATTTATCGCGCAAATGCGAGGATATTGTGCAGCTCTCACATGAGCTGCTTGGGTTACACTGCTGGTTTCACCGCAATGTGGCTTTTTCTGCATTGATTCGCGGCGCGGGACTGGGAGGTTGGAAAACTTCGCTCACCAAAACGTGGATTCATCACGCGCTGCACGGCGTGGCCTTTGAGGACTTGCCAACGCTGCTTGCCCTTAACACGGGTGAATGGCGCTGGGGTGAACAGTATAAGGAAATCGCCGACAAGGTAATCAGCCTCATGGAGGACGGAGTCTATTCTCGTATGGAGATGCGTCGTATATTCGCATATGAATATGACCAACCAACTATAGATAAAGCATTATCGCCGTGGGGTGGTATCTTCTGCGAACTGGCGCGTCTCGGCAAGGTCGCCTTCCGTGATGTGACGAGCCGTGACTTCGATTTGATAAATGCCGAACCAATGCAAACATTTGACGAGGTATTACCCGAACTATTCCGTAGGTTCCTCGCGGCTTACGGCCCCGCGACGCTCGCGGACGCGGCGTGGTTTTTTGGATTGCAGAAAGAACGCAAAAAGGAATTATTCTCTTTGAATTTAGATGAGTATTCGTATTTTGAGCACAATAAAAATGTCTACTACTATGTTGAGAATACGGCAGCTATGGGCGACATTCCAGAATTGACACTGTTATCCGGGTTCGACCCACTGATTGTGTCATATACGGAACGAAGCGCGGTTCTGCCGCCGGAATACAAAAGTGCGGTCATAATGAAATCGGGTATATGCCTCCCCACCATCGCAATAAATGGGCAGGTGGCAGGGCTTTGGAACATCAAGAAGGGTAAGCCGCCTGTAGTTGAGTTTTTCACAGAGCAGCCTAAACGGATAAATGACATGGCGCATGATTTGGTTGAGAGTATCCGGTGGCAGACTATGGGAATTTTATAGCGAAAGAACGGATACCTCATCATCCAGATATCCGTTCTTGCATATAAAAACCGTCTGTTGGCTGTCTTTTTCATATTTGAGGTGACGCGTCCTTATGCGCCCTGCCCTCTGTCAAGGGGTTCAAGCAGAAAATGACGGATGCGCAAAAACTCCTTCAAGCCAAGGCTTTGAGCAAGATTTATGGAAGGGTTGTTTCTTATTTCGGCTTCATACCTTGGAATTCGGTTTCTATTATGAAGATAATGAAGTGCAGAGATGACCACCTTTCGGCCATAGCCC
>JAEXPO010000187.1 GCA_023446675.1 Bacillota bacterium
GTGCTACCCCGGTTACTTGGTAGCCATAGACGTTCAGCCCCTGGCGCAGCTCCTCCAGGCCCTTTTCGTCGGTGCGGTCCGCCATGCCTATAAGAAGATGGGTTTCATCCATAAACATAAAGTCGCCGCCCTCAAAATACCCTTCCCGCAAAAAAGCAACACAGGGCACTCCCAGCTCAGCCATCCGCCGCTCATAGTCCACATGCTCAAACTGCCTCAAAGGGAGCTTAAAACAGCCAAGAATATAGCCCTCCCGGACACAGGCGCCAAAATCTCTGGAAAAGACGGCATTGGGCCTGTTTTCGGCCGGTTCCAGATATTCCACCGCCACCCCGTTGTCCTCGTAGGCCTTTACAAGAAGCCGGTGCTCCTCCTCCATTCTTTCCACATCCAAGGTGGTGTTTTGCCACACCCTGGCGATCTCATTAATGGGTGCAGGCTTCAAATAGGTTGGCCGGGACAATAAGACCCGCTTCAGCTCGCCTGTTCCGTTTTTTACAAACATCAAAATCCTCCTTCATAGGCTGAATGTTATTATCCGACAGTGACCGAGATGTTCCCGCTAAGCTAAAGCCCGCCCGTCCTCTTAACTCCCGAGAAAAGAACGGACCGTTTCCTTAATGAGCTCCGGCAGGACTCCAAAGGAATAGGAGAGATTAACTCTTTCCGTCCATTTATGAGCGTCCTTCCCATAGCAACCAAAATTGACTGCCGGAATATCCAGCTCCCGTATAGCATCCACAGGCAGAGGGTACAATTGCTCCTGCTGCGGAAAGTTTCCGAAAAGGCATTTCAGCGATTCTTCCGAATCGTCAATCCTTAAATAGCTTGAATCGGAAAGGCTGGGAAAAAACCGCAGGATTTTGCAGTCCGTTTGGCTGGCCCTTCCTACCCTTTCCGTAATGGCCTTAAGCGCTTCAGTTAGGGTTTGCTCCCTTTCCGTAAGGGTATTATGAGGGCAATAGGGCGCCGCATAAAACAACACAATGGCGGGCTTCATAATGCCTGCCTCCCTTAATAAAAGACGGATAAGCTTCATGGGAATCTCTCGCTTGTCCTCGCCCCCGCCTAGGAGCTCCCCGGTGCAGGCTGTCAGTAATTCCCCAATTTTAGAGTTTTTCTCCTGTGCCACAGCCAACAGCTCTTCATAGGTGAAAGCAAGAAAGCTGTAATCCGGCTCCTTTGCCCATTGCCCGGTAAGGTTCAGATACTCCCTGCCGCGCCGGCTCATTTTCTCCCCTACCCCTTCCATAACCTCACAGCAGACGGCCTTAAGCTTTTCTGTAATATCCGTCATGGAGGTATGGTGTACAAAAAGATTAAAGTACACAAAGGCCGAATCCGCCGTCTGAACATTGTACCAGGGCTTTAAATCCTTCATCTTCAATACGGTGGGCGGGAGGCTGTATTCCCCTTCATAGCCGTCGCAGAATTCAGTCCGGTAATTGATTGCCTCAACCAGCCCGGCGGCAGCCATAGTGGCGTCAAAGCCCTCAAAGCACTGTCCCACATGGGTTTCCCTGCCCTGAATATAGAAGCAGGGAAGCACCTTCCCCACCACACCCGTGTAGATGTAACGATGGGGATCCTCCTGATAGAGGGGACAGATGTAATCATTGTTTACCGCCAGCTTATAATGGAGCCCGTATCGGGCCTTAAGCTCCTTTAATATGGAAAGGCCTTCTAGGATGCCGGTATGGGCATTTTCTTCCACCGGGTTAAAGGAAACCAGCAAATTGCCGGAAAGCTCCTTCACCCTTTTGGCATACTCCTTTAATAAGACAAGAAAGACGGCGACGCCGCTTTTCATATCCAGGGCCCCTCTGCCAAAGAGATACTCTCCCGATTCCAAATCCCTTCGAACCTCCTGGGAAAGCTCCAGCTTTGAAAGCCGCTCCCTCAGGCTGTCAGGTAAAAAGGCCACATCCTCCAGGGCGCCATAGTCCTCTGTTCCCACCGTGTCGGTGTGCCCGTGGAATAAAAGGGTTTCCGCTTTGGGCTCCTTCTCGCCCAGAAGCAGTGCAAACACATTTCGCCGCTTTAAGGGATCCTTTGAAAGCTCCTGTACCACAACCTGCTCCGGGTGCGCCTGAAAATAAGGCAGGCTTCGCAGGTAGCTCTCAATGAAGCGCCCGATTTCAGCTTCTCCCGGAGTACTGTTCACGCTTGGAATTTCCACCAGTTTTTTTGTCAGTTCCAGCATCTCCTGGTTCATAGGTTCCCTCTCCTTTTTGTATTCAGAAACAAAAAAAGAACTGGTGCAACAATTATCGGTTAAGGACTATACCGACGAATACCGCTTCAGCTCCTTCGCTTGATTCATTTATATCAGATCCCTATTCAGCATGCTATAGCAGCAAGTACAAAAAGATATAGAAGTCTTTGTAGAAAATACAAATTTCAAGGTAATATCTAACAATTTTTTGACTTAACCCTTTCCCATTTGTTATAATACACAAAAATCCACCGGAGGAGTACAATGCTGGATGTAGCTTCCCTTCAACAATTTGAGTTTTTCTCCAAATTCACACTGTATGCCGGAGGCAAGGGCGTTCACCGCACAATAACCAATGTGGTTATTCTTGACCATGAAGGCTTTGAAGGCAATTACTCCGATTTTCATCCGGGAGACTTTGTCATAACCAATCTCCTCTACGCCAAGGATAACCCCCATCGTATTTACTCCTCCTTCTCCCAGCTTATTGCCATAGGGGTTTCGGCCATTGCCATTAAATCCATTTACTTCAGCAGCCTGCCTTCGGAGGTTACCGAGCTTGCTGAAACGCACCGGCTGCCGGTTTTCTTCTTTAATGCCATTTATATTGAGGATGTCATCCTCAATATTGCGGACTACCTGCGTTCCTCGGCCAATTACAGCTATTATGAAAACCTGGTGGACGGCTTTGTCCGCACGGAAACCAATGAAGAGGCCATGAACCAGCTTCTGGCCCATTGCGGCAAGGAAACCCGGCATTATCTTTCCACTGCCTATTTAACCTATAGAATGAGTATGGACGAGGTGTCCGTACAGCGCAATTTCAACCAGCTCCTCCTTAAGAAAAACAGTCTGCTTTATGCCGACGACCTTTTTATCATGAAATACAAAAAGGGCCTTCTGCTGCTTCGTTTTTCCAAGGAAGGCTTTTTGCAGCCTAAGGTGCTCCAGCTGTGGCGGGATACCTTTATTGAGCTGGGGCTCGAGCAAGCCCTGTTTTTTACCGGTATCAATGATGAGATGCTGCCCGCAAAAAAGCTGGATATTGCCATTCAGCGCTGCCTTTATGCCAACCGGTACTGCATTGGCGAAAGCCTGGAGGAAGCCCGCTACGGGGATATTCATTTAAGCAGCCTCATGCTTTCCCTTTCGGACAATCGCTATGCAAGCGACTACCTGACAGGCCTGTGCGAAATATTGCAGGCCGGTGAAGGGCCTCAGAGCGGCCAGCTCATGAAAACCCTTCTGACCTATGTGGAATGCCGCTTTCATATTGAACAGACAGGAAAAAAGCTGTTTCAGCATCCCAACACCATACGCTACCGCCTGAATAAAATAAAGGCTCTGCTCCGGTGCCGGGATGATTATGACTTCCAGGTTCTTGCTGCGCTAATTGCCGGTATCCGGTAAGGAAATAAAAATGACATTTGCTTAAGCTGTATACTAAAGCGGGCCTTGGCCGCAACCCAATGGATAAGCGGCGTCGATGAAAAAACATCGTTTTTTATTGACGCTTATCAACCATAAGGTACTAATTCATGACAAAAATCTGATAGAAGAGGTTGATTTGATGTTTAAGCTGCCAGACTATGTTCGCCCGGATTTTACACAGGAGGTCTTCCAGTCTGCTCCCTGCGTTAAAACGGGGGAAGCCTTGGGGGATGGTATCCTCCCGGACGAATTTTACGCCACCACCATTTATCCCGAATATTTTAAGCTTGACGGGGAATGGAAGCTCATTGATGCGCCAAGAATGGACTGCGTTGTGGTCATCACCGAAAAGGGGCCGGTGGCCACCGAAGCCAGAAGGGTAAAAAAGGGCGACCGGGTTGTACTCGGACGCAAGGAGGACCTTTCCAACGGCGTGTATATCCATTACGAGGCCTTTGAAGAAACCGATGCTCAGGGAAAGGTACAGAGCTTTGCCTTCCGCACGGGAAAAACCAGGGAATCCTCCTATTCCAGGGACTATGATCAGCTTTATGAAATTCTGCGCCACGACCGGGATCACGGCAATATTGTATGGGTACTGGGCCCCGCGGTAGCCTTTGACTACGACGCCAGGCGGGCCATGTCGGGGCTCATCAGCCATGGCTATGTGGATGCTCTTTTTGCGGGCAATGCCCTGGCCACCCACGATTTGGAGGCAGGACTTTTTAATTCCGGTCTGGGTCAGGACATTTACACCAAGGAGCTTTACTACAATGGGCACTACCATCATCTGGAGACCATTAACCGGGTAAGAAGGGAAGGCTCCATTGAAAGCTTTATCGATAAAAACCCTTCGCAAAACGGCATTGTGGCCTCGTGCATCCGTTCCGGCGTTCCTCTGGTTCTGGCCGGCTCCATCCGTGACGACGGCCCCTTGCCCGGTGTTATCGCCAATGTGTACGAGGCTCAGGACGCCATGCGCAAATATATCCGACAGGCTACCACTGTTATCGCCCTTGCAACCCAGCTTCATACCATTGCCACGGGAAACATGACTCCCTCCTGGCAAATGCGGGACGGACGCTTAAGGCCTGTGTATTTCTATACTGTGGATATTTCCGAATTTGCCGTAGGTAAATTAAGAGACAGGGGAAGCCTCAGTGTCAACAGCATTGTTACCAATGTCCAGGATTTCCTCATCAATTCCGCCCGAAGCCTGGATGTTATACCCCCTTTATCAGCGCTGTAAAGAAGTCGGGCAAACGATTGATATTGGCTACACTGATATTTTCATCCGTTCCGTGAATCCTTCCCACATCCTCATTATCAATGATGTAGGGAGTAAACCTGTAAATATTTTTGCACACGCCCTCATATTTGCGGGCATCGGTGCTTGCCATAATGAGATAGGGCACGATAATGGCATCTCCGCAATAGCTTTCGATAAGGCTTTCCAGATAGCGGTAAGCCTCACAGTCGGAAGGGGAAAGACTCGAAGGGTCATCCAGGACAAGGGGCTCCAGCTCCACCGGGAG
>JAEXPO010000315.1 GCA_023446675.1 Bacillota bacterium
GCTTTACATAAGGCAGGAGCAAGAGGTTAAGCAAAGTTGAAAGCCATACTTAAGTAAAACCCTTTACTTTGTCTTCCATTGGGTATATTGCTTCTGGAGTTCGCCGACAATGTCGTCGGAGCCGGCATCCTTAAGGGCCTGAATGAATTTGGGCAGTATTTCGTCGGGATTGACCACGCCCAGCTTTAAAAGGTCGTTGTACTCGGTAATAACTGCCTTGCAGGCTACCATCTTATCGTCAATGGCGGCCGTGTCGGGCTGGAAGCCTAAGGTCTGGGATGCAACAGCCTTTTCATTGAAAGCCAGGTACTGGTCATACTTATCGTCGGGCTCGCCTGCCAGCAGGTAGCTGATAAACATATTGCCCGTTCTCCAGTTTTGGTTGAAGTAAATCTTGCTTATATCGGCAACCTGCTCCACCTTTCCGTCCACAAGCTTGTAATGAACCCCTTCAATACCGAAGGTAATGAGGTTCTTTACCTGAGGCTCCGTATTCCACAGCTCGAGGAACTGAAGCGCTCTTTCGGGATTCTTGCTCTTGGCGTATATGCAGTTTAAGGAGCCGGTAGTGGAACCGTTGGTAGTGGTGATAGGCGTTACGGGCATGGGAATGAGCTCCTTGCCATAGTTTTTGGACTGTCCGACCTCGTTTAAGGGACTATAGGATACAAGGCCCAGGCCATATCTTTGATTGCCGTTTTTGGTGAACTCGTCATAATTTTCACGGGTGACAACATCCTGTGCAATGTAGCCCTTATCGTACCAATCCTTCATAAGATACACAAAATTTTTGTAATTTTCGGTTTCAAAATAGTTGACCACTGTTTGCCCTTCGGTTTTGGATACGGCAGCCAGGCCGGCCCTGTCGCCGCCTATCATGTCATACTCAGTCAAACTGGCAAGGGACATATGGCTTCCCGTTTTTGTAACCATAAAGCCCGCCCGGCCTTCTTCCTTGCAGGCCTTCAAGATAACCTCCGCATCCGTCAGGCTCTTGATGGATGCAGGGTCTATGCCCTTGGACTCAAGAAAATCCTTTTCGGCATAAAGGGCCCACTGCTCCGCAAGCTCCTTGTAGGTAGGGACGCCATAAATACCTCCGTTGACAGCAGCGCCTTCCCACAAAAGTTCCGGAATGGTTTCTTTAAGCTTGGGTGCAACGGTTTCCAAAAGGGGAGCAATATCATAATACGCACCGTTTTTGGAGCGGCCCACATAGTCAATCCAACCGGCATCAAAGCCTATATCCATCTGCTCATTGGAAGCAATAAGGAGCGGGATTTTTTCATTGAATTCCCCTGCACCGAACATAACGAACTCAATGGTGGCATTTAGCTTCTCCTGAGTGATTTTGCTTACTTCCGCGGCAACCTTGGGAACATCCGGAGCCACCGTATCGCCGAAGAAAACACGAAGGGTGACAGGCTCCAGCTCAGATTTCCCGGATGAGCCTCCAGAGGGTGATGCGGATGAGGATGAAGAAGCGGAAGGTGTGTTTGAAGCGGGGGCAGTGCCGCAGCCTGCGGCCAGACCGCTTAAAAGAAAAGCGGCCAGAATCATTGCAAGGACCTTATTAAGATTTTTTCCCATTTTTTGTTCCTCCATTTTTTATATTTATATCAGCCGACAAAAAAGCCGACGTCAATAAGAGCTATCGTTTAAAGGAATATATCCCATAGCTTTACAGGAAGAAGGAGAGTCTTTTGTTTGCTTGGAAAAGGTTTTCAAAAGATTTTAAAGATGCTTTTAATAATTTGTGCTGTTGTTGGGTTTAAGCTTACAAATTCATCATAACGAAAAGCCGGGCTCTTCTTCAACAGGAATTTTCCTACTTTGTCGGTAATATTCCGTTCCATAGAGGGGACAAACCCGGTATTTTACACCTGAAACTACCTTTTAATTTCCGGCAGCTTAAGCTCGGCAAGGGTTCCTCCGTCCTTTGCCCGGAAATAGCAAAGCCCAAAAGCATCCCCGAACCTCATCTTGATTCGTTGATCCACATTTCGGATACCAAAGCCTCCTGTTTCCTTGGAAATGGTTTTTACTCCCCTCAAATGGAGGTTGATATCCTCAATGTTTTCACATTGTCCATTATCGTGGACGCCAATGATTAAATGCTCTTCCTCAGCGCGTATGCTAATAATTATTTCCTGGAAGGCACCGTCGCCGTTGTTACAGTGAACCACACAATTTTCCACCAACGGCTGGATAACCATTTTGGGAATAAGCACGCTTTCAAGATCCAGCTCGCTGTCGCAGTAAAAGGACAATTTATCTCCGCTTCGCATGCGCTGAATACCAATATAGCCCTCAATTACCTCCAGCTCATGGCTTACAGGAACCATGGCATCCGGCTCCTTAATATTGTAGCGCATAAGATCTGCAAGGGCGGAGAGCTTTTCGGCAATATCATCCTGCCCTCTTGTAAGTGAGATACAGCAAAGGGAATCCATGGTATTGTAAATGAAGTGAGGATTAATCTGGGCCTGCAGCGTTTTCAGCTCCGCCTCTTTCTGAAGCCTCATGGAACGCATAAGCTGCCCTATGAGAAACTGAATTCTTTGCATGAGCCGGTTAAAGCTGTTGTACATCACGCCCACTTCATCGTCGGAAATCCCCTCGCAGGAAATAGGCCTTAAATCGTTGCTGGTTTTCATATGATCCGACAGCTTTTTTATGGGATCCACCACCAGAGAGGCCATAAAAATAACCAGCAGGCAGCCTGCAATAAGCATTGTTGCCGCTACAATTAAAATGATGTTCACCGATGCTGCCGCAATCCGGTCGATATCCCCTCTGGGGATGAGCGTCACAAGGCTCATTCCGCCTTCCAGCTGCTTCATCTGCATGAGGGTTTCCTGGCTGTCGTAGAAAACCGTTTGCATCTGCTCCCCTTCAAAAGCCAGCGCCTTTATGTCAAAAATCTCTGCCAGCCTCTTTCCCTCCAGGCTGGCATCCCCGGAATAAACAACCCTATTATTGTTATCCGTAAGAATGATGGTGGTTTTTTCAGTGAGCCCCGAGGTGTTCAGCCTGGCTTTGATGTGGGAAACGTCAATGCCAATGCAAATGACACCCAGAACCTTCTTATTTATCCGGCTTAAATCGCTGCCCAGCTCCATACGGCCCAGGTACCTTGAAATATAAAGGATATCCGCCTCTTCGGCCGCTTTAAACCAATATTGCTCTCCGTTTTGCTCCACCGTTTTTAAAAACCAGTCCTCGTCCTTAGCTCCGTTATTCTTATACATAACGGCGGTATTCATAGCATACCGGCTTTTCATATAATCGGATCCGTAGGAGTTCTGAAAAATTTGGGATAAGGGCATGCTGTCGTCCACAAAAAAGACCGCGCTGTATTGAGGCACGGCCGGCTCCAAGGTAATGTTCATATAATTGCGAAACATTACCTTTAGCTTTTCATACTGCTTTACATCAACCATAAGGTCGTCGCTGTAGCCGGTCAAAATTTCATCAAAGCCGGATTTCTCGCTTATCATAATATCCATGGCCATGGCAATACGGGCAAATAGCTCATCCACGTTATTGGCATTATTCTGAATAACAG
>JAEXPO010000319.1 GCA_023446675.1 Bacillota bacterium
TTGAAGGACTGATTAATTTAAGAGGCAAGGTTATTACCGTATTCAATTTAAGAAAGCGTTTTGGAATGCCTGAGAAGGAAAATGACGATAATACCAAAATTATTATTGTCAATCTGGAAGATCTGCTCCTTGGCTTCACTGTGGACAGTGTTACGGAAATTGTCAATCTACAGGATGAGGATATCGTCCCCACCCCTCCCTCCATCAGCAGCTTTGACAGGCGCTTTCTTTCCGGTGTCGGAAAAATGGAGGACAAGCTGATTCTTATTCTTAACCTGGAAAAGGTCCTAACTACCGATGAAGAGCAGCAGGTAAAAGCCATTATTCGCCAGCATGGCTCAGCCGTGGTATAAATCACAATAAAAAAGCGGATTCCAGGCATTGGAGTCCTCCTTTAAGGCATAAGATTATTGTGTAATGATTAAAGGACACAAAGGATTATGCCGTGGCCAATTTGTTTCTTATAAAAAGGAATATCAAAAAACGGTTTACACCGGCCCTCCGTCTGAAAAGCACGCTTGTTTTTGCTGTGCTTATCGTGGGGGGTTTTATTTTATGTCTCTCTTCCCTGCGCCCCAATTTCAGTCTGCTTCTGGGAGACAGGCTTATTATAGCCATTCCTCATGATTTCGAGCTGGGAGATCTTTACCATTTTACAGAGGATACGGCTGTCTCTGTTTCGGGGCAAACCGATAAGGAGCTTGTCCTTCAAAGGCCGGACAGCCGTGAAATTGTGTTCACCTATCCCCAGGTGGTTACCCTGGGCAGGCCTGCCTATTTAAGCTCCGATATTACCCGAAGTGTGGATTTCAGCCTTGAGAAGCATGGAGCCTACGGCCTTATCCAGATCTGGCAGCTTTCAACCAGTCTTCAGGATTTTTTAGATACCTCCAAGGCCTCCTCACGGATTGAGTATCTTACCTTCAGCTCAAAGGAAATGAAAAACAGGGGGCTGTCCTACACTCAATGGGAATACACCTTCCCAAATCAGGACGGCAATACCATCCATGCCCTGGAAGCCTTTTTTGACGATACGCCTTACATGTACCGCATCAGCCTTTATGTTGATAGCGAGGGCTTTAATGAAGAGGTGCGCGCTATTTTCGATAACATGGCTCTTTCCGTTCGGGCAGGCAATACGGGAAGCTTAAAACAGGCCCAGCCCGCTCAGGATTGACAAAAGGGCTACCTGCTCTTGGCCAGGCGCAGGCAGTTTCTGCCCGCATCCTTGGATTCGTAAAGGGCTCCATCTGCCCCTCTAATAAGCTCCTGAGGCGACAGGGAGGTTTTCGGGAAGGAGGCAACTCCAATGCTGACGGTAACGGAGGTATTGACAATTCTGTCGGAAACCGTAACCGAAGCAATACCCGAGCGAATATCCTCGGCCTTCTCCGCAGCCTGCTCCAGTGTTGTACGAGGCAGAAGCACAACAAATTCTTCTCCTCCGTAGCGGGCAAAAATGTCCTGCTTGCGAAGGGCCTTCATAACAAGGGCGGTTATACTTTTCAGCACCAAATCCCCAAACAAATGGCCGTAATTATCGTTAAAATGCTTAAAGTGGTCAATATCAAAGAGAATAAGGCTTAAGTCATAGCCTTCCTCACTGGCCTTCTGATGCTCCTCCAAAAGCTTGTCCTGGAAGTACTGGCGGTTATAGGCCTGGGTAAGCCCGTCCTTAGTGGCAAGATCCTGCATCTGCTGGTACAGGCGGGCATTTTCAATGGCGATACTGATTTGCTGGGCTATAATTTCAAGAAGCCTTACATTATCGCTGTCAAAGGCACCCTTCATGCTGTGCTCTATGAGTACGATGCCCAAAGCCCTGCCCTTGGCCTGAAGGGGCACGCAGATAAGGGAGCGTATGTCCCTGCCCTGGGTAAAGGGATAAGCTTCCGGAGATACATTGTTGTCTATCATAGAATGGCCCTTGTCTATGGATGGCTTTAACACATCATTATTGATAAAATCCGTCATGATGGCCATTTCGCTTTTTTCAAAGATGCTGGTTACCTGGACCTTCAAGTGGTTCTGAGATCCGTGGCAAAGGGCAATGGTGGAATGGTAAACCCCCATAACGCCTATAATAACGTCGTTTACAAATTTTAACAGCTCATTCATGTCAAATATGGAGCTGATGGCCTGGGAGATCTGCTGCAGGGTATAAAATTCAGCCAGACTTGAGGTGAGCCTGCGGTTGGACTCCTCCAGCTGTTCATTGGTCTCCCTGAGCTTGTCGTAATGGGCCTGTATTTCCTTTTTCACATGATCCAGCTGGACATACTTATCCCCCAGACGATCAATGAGTACATTGTTTTCTTCCTCACTTCGGGCATAGTCATCGTAAACCGAGCCCCAAATATAGCAAAAGAGACAGAAAAGCAGGTACTGCAGCGTCACCAGAAGCATAACCACAAAGAAATCGTATAAAATCCAACGACTGGGAACGGACTCGATAAAGTTGCTGAACAAAAGCTGTGAGCCTGTCTGGGCTACCCAGCTTAAAAGAATATAGGGAAGGGCTTTTCTAAAGCCCTGGGTTAGGCTTATAAAAGCAATGGGCAAAAGGGCAACGAAATAGAACAGCACGTTGAAGTGCATCGTGCTTATAAAAAAGGCCATTGCAATAATTTCAAGGGACTTGCACAGACTGTATTTCCATAGAACAGCCCCGTTTTCGTTGGCAATAGCCTTGCTCTTAAAGAAGCTTGCGGCATAAAAGAGGGCAAAGAAAACCACCTGCAAGGCGAATACTACCGGACTTAAGCGTACGGAAGTAATAAAGGCCCTAACGGCAAAATCTTCAAACATTAGTCCAAGAAAGATAATCCAACCGAATCTTGTGATTTTGCCCTCATATTTCAAGTAATGGTTCAAACTTTTTGCGGTATTCTTACCGACAAGATTCTCCACGCTTTGTTTCCCTCCGACGGCCTAAAGCGATTAGCACCTTATGGTTGATAAGCGTCAATAAAAAATAAGGTTTTTCATCGGCAACGCTTATCCATTTGGTTGCGGGCAAAGCCCGCTCTAGTCTTTCCAATAAATATCAATCGAATCGCCTGATTTGATGGTATCCGTATAACCAGCTTCCCGCCCGTTGAGTTTTAATATAATAGCACCCTTTGGGTTTTTAAGATCAAAGTCAATAAAATTAAATATATCCACAAATAAATAGCCGGTCGCTTTAAATGGGAGAGGAACACTTTTGCCGTTAACCAGTACCATGAGCCCATCAAAAAGAGTCTGCTGGGGTATCTCAGAATTTT
>JAEXPO010000355.1 GCA_023446675.1 Bacillota bacterium
CCGGTTACTACAAAGGCAGAGGGGAAGTTTTGCAGTGCGTTGTTCAGCTGCATGAGCATGTTGAAAAAGATAATCGGCGTGATCATGGGAAGCGTTACGTTGAAAAAGATGCGTATGGAGCCCGCACCGTCTATTTTTGAAGCCTCGTACAGCTCCTGCGGTACGCCCTTTAAGGCCGCCAGAAACAGCACCATGGACGATCCGAACTGCCACACCTGCAGGATGATAATGGTATGCAAAGCCACATCCGTGCTTCCCAGCCAGCTTACGGGGCCAATCCCCAGCTTGCCTATCAGCTGATTGATAACGCCGTCGTTCATGAACATCAGCCGCCAAAGAATGGATACGGCTACGCTTCCGCCGAAAAGTGAAGGAAGGTAATACACGGTACGGTAGAAGTTCACTGCCCTCATTTTCATATTCAGTATGACGGCGACGAGCAGAGCGAACACAAGCTTTACAGGCACCGACAAAAAGGCGAACTGAATGGTCGTCCAGACAGATTTCCAAAAATCTCTGTCATTGGTGAATAAATCAATGTAGTTTTTCAATCCCACAAAGGAAGGCGTACGCATCATATTGTAATTGGTAAAGGAATAAATAAAGCTGGAGATGAAGGGGTAAAGCTGAAAAATCAGAAACCCTGCAACCCACGGAAGAATATAAAACAGCCCTTCATAGGATTTAAGCTTTGTTTTTGTCATGGCCTAACGCTCCTTTTTTATATGAAAAAGGGAGGGATGATGCGATTTGCAGCCCCTCCCCAATTCCGGTGTTTTTTATTTTGCGTCTTTTAAGTCGTCCAGCACACCCTGCATCAGCTTTACGCATTCTGCAGCAATGGCGTCGATGCTTTCGTTGCTGTACATGAGGCGTTCGCATACATCATCGAGAATGGCCTGAATAACAGAGCCGTTGGAAAGTGCGTTAACCGGTATACCGGGCAGGGACTCCGCTTTGGAAATAGCCTCTGTAATAACAGGGCTTACCTTGCCTTCATCCAGGCAAATCTGTCTTGCCAGCTTGTTGGTAGGAAGGCCGCGGGTGGTGCCCAAAAGCTTGGCCGATTCTTCACTGTTGAAGAAATAATCCAGGAAGCTGAGGCTTTCATCCACATTGGAGGATCCGGCATTCACACTGATGATTTGGCCGGGCTTTACAGGCATACCGCTGTCCTTGGCGTCCGCCATGACAGGAGGAAGTATAACACCGGCTGTATCCTGGAAGTCATAATACTTGTCGTTAATAACTGTCGTCAAAGCAATGGTGCCAAAGAATTCATGATTGATCCACTTGGGGTTTGTCTGAGGCGTATTATTGAAAGCTGCGCTTTCCTGGGCGGGCTGTAACACACCGTTTTCATACAGGGTACGAACAAGTGTTAAAGCCTGCTTGAGCTCATCCTCGGTAAAGCCGAGCTTATAATCGTCCGTTATCAGATTGTTTCCGTTAAGCTGGGTCAGATAGGGCATGATCACCATTTTCTTTATGCCGTCGGTATCCAGATTAAGCAGGTAGTAGTCGGAGTTAACCGCCCTCAGCTTCGCAGCCATGTCGCTGAGGTCCTCCCAGACCAGCTTTTCAGGTAATGTGATGCCTGCCATCTCGGCCACAGTCTTGTTATAAAGCAGCGTACGGGCGCTTATACCGGTAGGCAGGCCAATAATTTGTCCCTCGTAGCCGTAGTCCACCATAATCTGCTCATCAAAATTGGAAAGGTCGATTTTATCTCGTACCGTGTTGAAATCCAGAAAGAAGTCTCCGAGAATCATTAAATCACTGTTCCATGCGGTGTCCAGCTGAATGATGTCTGCTGCGGTGCCGCCTGCCAGTTGAGTTACCAGCTTTTCCCTGTAGCCGTCAAAGCCTCCGTATTCCCCGTTGAAGGTAACGTGAGGATTGGCTGCCCTGTAGGCCTCCATGGATTTAAGCGTCGCTTCGTGCCGGGCATCGTCCCCCCACCACATAAACCGAATTGTCACAGGATCCTTTTGGGCAGCCTGCGTAGGATCGGCTGTGGGTGTGGCAGTGCCATTGCCCCCTCCTCCCGTTGCGTTTGAGCACCCTGAAAAAGTTGCCGCGCCCAAAAAGGCCGCAAGGAGAAGAGCCATGGTTTTTCTCATGTTCATCTTTGTAATTCCTCCTATTCTTGACGTTTGATGTTTCCGGTGCTAATGTGTTTACAGTATAGCACCCTGTGGATTTACATAAAACAATCCGACTTTGGTAAAAGGTATCCACTTTTATCCCGAAAATAAAAAAGGTATCCTATTTTGCTGTTTGGGTTCATTTATCAAGATACCGCCAAACTTGAGAAGGAGAAGGAGAAGGATGGTGCAGGGTTGTGGAGGATTTTATGCGAAAGCGGTTTATGTACAAACGGTTTATTGTCTTTTTTCTTGCACTCCTGGTACCTCTTATTACCCTTTCAGCCGCCTTTGCGGTGATAACCGGAAACAATGTACGACAGTCACTGGAAAAAAACACCAACAAGCTTTTGAACATGACAAATACAAACCTGCAGCTCATGATTGAGTCGGTCTCGTTTCAGCAGAAGATTTTAGGAGAAAACCCCCGGCTGTCCCTTGCCACCTCCAAGCTTTTCGGCAGAAAGTCCATGTCCTATGAGGATGTTATTTACCTGAATATGCTTAAAGCCATTATTTCCGCTCCCATGAAGAGCAACAGGAATGTTGTTTCGGCCTATTTGTACGTGGAAAACCTCTCCGGCACGCTACTTACGGATGAAGGCATTCTTTCGCTTTCCGAAATGACCGACACCGGATGGCTGAAGGTTGCTCAGTCGGATTTTGGCAAAACCCGTATTGAAGCAAGAGAAATACCTGCCGATTACTCCGGTCAGCCTGATAAAGCGGTTATTACCCTTTATCAGAAAATCGTGGGTATGAAGGGCGCCCTTGTCACCAATCTGGACGCCGGTTTTTTGGAAACGATCTGGCGTGAAAATACCGCTTACGCCGAGGAATGCATACTTATTACCGGTATGGACGGTACCATTGTTTTTGAAAACCAAAACATGCAGGCTTTAAGGCTGGATAACGATGTTTTACATGCCATTCAAAGCGGAGCAGCCACTCTCCTGACCCCTGGCGGCGAATACCTCCTCAATGAAATATCCACCAATGCCTATTCACTGCGTTATTTTTCCGCGGTGCCCCATAAGGTTATTTACGCCAGCCTTGAAAATTTGTTTGCTCTCACACTGGTGGCCGCAGCCCTGGCTTTAATACTGAGCTTTTTAATGTCCTTCTTTTACACAAGACAGTATTTTAATCAGGTGGGCACCATTATCGATGCCTTCAGTGCGGCAGAAGAAGGCCGGGAGCTCCCGAGGACAAGCATCAAAATTCGGGATGAGCATGATCTGATACTCCAAAATGTGGTGGGCACCTTTATTAAGAGCAGCTTCCTTCGCCTCCAGCTGTCCGAGCGGGAGCATAAAATGCGGCTTGCGGAAAACACGGCCCTTCAGATGCAAATTAACCCCCATTTTCTTTTTAATACTCTCCAGTCTATTGAAAGTCAGCTTTACCGGCTTTTAGGCCGTCCCAATGAGGTTAATCCTGTTTTGCAGGACCTGTGTGCCGTTTTGCGTTATTCCCTGAGCCGGGCGGACACCATGGCCACCCTGGGCGACGAGGTGGAAAACATCCGCCGGTATGTGCGCATTCAGCATTTTCGATACGGGGACAAATTCCACCTCATGCTGGACTGTGATGATAGCCTTTTTGCATGCCCTATTTTTCATGTCTGCCTCCAGCCCCTTGTGGAAAACAGCCTGTATCATGGCATCAAGCCTCATCCGGGGGAGGACCGCCTGCTTAAAATAAAAGTGCAGGACTGCGGCCAACGCCTTCGCATCTGGGTTATGGACAATGGCGTGGGTTTGGAGAAGGAAAAGGTACTGGCTTTGAATCAGTCGTTTCTCTCCGAAAGTACCGATATCCCCGAAACCCACATTGGCATGTCCAACCTGAATCTACGCCTTCGCTTTACCTTTGGGGATGAGAGCCGTCTTTTTGTGCGCAGCAGGCCAGGCATGGGCACGGTTGTTCAGTTTTACATACCCCTGCCCCGTTGAATTAAAAAAACAGCCGTAAAGAACATGGGCGCGAATTCTATTGCAACCCGCCTTTACAGGCTTAAGATGGAATTATTCAGCAGCGCATTTAGGCTCTTGTAAATCAGGGCAGACCGGGATTGAACGCAATTTATAAATTACATATGACATATATATTTGACATTTAGGAATATATATCATATAATTTGATTACAAACAAGGAAGGAGGACTTCCATGAAAAACAAAAAACTCAAAATTGCCAGAATTGAATGTGATATGAGTCAGGAGGAGTTGGCTAATCGCGTGGGTGTCACAAGGCAAACCATTGGTCTTATAGAATCCGGAAATTACAATCCGACCTTGAAGCTTTGTATTGCCATATGCAAAGCTCTTAACAAAAATTTAAACGACTTATTTTGGGAGGAAGCCTGATGAAAATGAAAGATGAACGTGTCATACAATTAAACAACAAAATTCAAAGTGAAGCCTATTTTATCGTGCAATTCCTTTTGCTTGCCTCTGTTTTTATTAAATCCTATGTCATGGATATGTCTTTCTCACAGTATGCGGTTGAGCTTGGCATTATTATTTTAACAACAGCTTACATTGCCGTAAGAAGCATGTTGGTCGGACACGATTTCATGAACACCTCCAGTAAAAATAAAGGCGGAAAGGTATCTACAGTATTTGGAATTTTTGCTTTAAGCATTGCTATAACCAGTATCAATGGAATAAGAAACTATTCCTTATACGGTGACAAGTACACTGGATTACTAGACGGACATTTTATTGCTGTATTAGCAGTTACCTTTATTTCCTCATTTGCTTTTATCTGCATTGTTTTTGCTCTTCTTTACGGGTTCAACAGGATAGGGCAGCAAAGGATTGAAAAAAAGCTCAATAAAGAGGATGAGCAAGATGAGCAGGATTGATTATTCCAACGGAAGGGTATTAGGTAATGAGCAAAAAAAGTATTTTAAGCATCCTGTTAACGTCAGCCTTGAGTGTTAGCCTGCTTACAGGATGCGGAAATCCAGCATCCACACCAGCAGCCGATTTATCTGTTCTGCAAACGGATCTCAGCACTCTGTCCGTATCCCCAAATATACAGGTTGTGGGGCTTGGAGAAGCAAGCCACGGTGTGAAAGATTATCAGCAAATGAAAGCAGAAGCATTCAAGGCATTGGTGGAAAACAACGGTTGTCGGACCTTTATTATTGAAGGTGACTTTGGAGGAGCATTAAAGGTAGACGCTTATATTCATGGCGCCCAGGGAACCGCTTTAGAGGTTGTTGGAGAAATTGGATTTAATATTTACCGCACCCGGGAAATGGCTAACCTGGTGGATTGGATGCGTGCATATAATGAAGACGCTCCCGAGGGAAAGGACTTGCATTTCTATGGAATGGATATGCAGCGATACGATAATAACAAGGAATACCTGTTTTCAGTACTGGATGCGGCTGCGCCTGCGCTAAGCAAGCAATATAAAGCCTCTCTTTCACCCTTAACGGATGCAGCAAGATCCACTTTAAGTCCAGAGGTTATAACTAGAGCCAACGATAATGTTTTGGCGCTGTTAAAGGATATGGATACTTTAGAATCCGATATTGCAGCCATTTCCGGGCAATCCGCCTTTGATTTTGCGAGGGAAAGCGCAAATACCATTTATGCGTGCGGCAAAATACTGTTGAGCAGCAACGCAGACTACAATTCTTTACGCGATAAGTATATGTCGGAAAAGGTAAACTGGTTTTTGCAGCAGGGTGACAATAGTGTGCTGTTTATTAATGGTCATAACGGACATATAGGGAAAACCTCCCTTTCCGGCTACACTTGCCTCGGAGAGTGGCTGGATCAGGACATAGGAGAAAATTATTTCGCTATTGGAACAGATGCGGAGGAAACAAGGTTTAATTCTCAGGATGGTAATGGAAATTTTAGTGTCATGGAGGTTAAAAATCAAAATGAATTAAATCGATTACTTGACACTATGGAGAGCGACTTTTACTACCTTGACTTCTCGAAAGCTGTTAATGATGGCTATTTGCAAAATCTTTTAAATGGACGGCAAACGCTCACAACCTTAAACGTAGGAATTTCGGGATGGCAAAAACTCCTGAAATCCTTTTATACAACAAACCTAATTCCCAACAAGACATTTGACGGTATGATCGTTTTTAAAAAAGTTTATCCGACAACTCTTATTCAATAATCCTGATATCTATTAAATCCCCCGTGCTCCCTCAATTGCAATGAAATGCCCAAGCCAAGATATATTAACTTAAATATCTGAAAGGGAGCGAATGAATCGCTCCCTAACCACTTACGCTTTCATAAATTTTTGACTCCTCGCCCCATGGATGAAAGCCCTTGCCTATGTGGCGCCACCCGTACTTTTCGTAAAAGCCGTTATGATCCGTACACAGGTAAACCTTTTCAAAGCCCAGGCGATGGGCCTCCCCTCTTCCGTGAGCCAGAAGCTGTGCCCCAAGCCCGCTCCCCCGCTCTTCCTTTTCAATATACAGGGCGCATAGCCAGGGATACAAATCCTGACGGCTTATAAAATCGTTTGTGATAAGGCCATAGCAGCCTATGATTTTTGATTCCTTAAGCATAAGGTACCATCTGGGAAGGGTTGACGGCGTTGTCAGGCTATGGGACATGCTGTCCTCGTAAATGCGCCTGTCAATTCCCCATTTAGCTGCAAAAAAGTCTATGCCCCGTTCCAGGTACTCCGGATTTTCACGTATTCCGATTATCTTGACAGACATAACTGTCTACCGCCTTTCTTTTGTTCGGTACCTTTTTCAAACACCTCATTTACGGGCGGCCAGGACCACATGGCTCCCTCTGGGCTTTACGCCGTCATACACCACTGTCATCTGAGAGAAACCGGCCTCCAGAAGTAATTTTTCCTGCCGCTCCACGGTCAGAGGAATATCAATATGGTAATACCCGTTATGAACCTTTTCGCCCACATTCTTAATTATTCTCTCATAGCGCTGCCGGTACTGCTCCATCATGAACTTATCCACGATAAAGTCCGATTCAATATAAAGCCCACCGGGCTTTAAGGCCTCCAGAATATTTTTGTAAATACCCGCTTTTACCTCCTCCGTAAAATGATGCATGGTAAAGCTGGAAAACACAAAGTCATAGGTTTCTTTGGGAAACTCCCAATTAAGATAGGAGGCATTGACCGTGTGGATCTGACTCTTTTTATCAGGGTATTTCTCCTTCAGCTTATCCAGCATTTTTTCCGACATGTCCACGCAGGTCGCACTAAGCTGTGGTGCCCGTTCAAACATAAACTCCAGCTCCATGCCCGTGCCGCTGCCAAGATCAAGAAGAGAAAGCTCCTCCCTGGTTTCGGGAAGCGGACTGACCCCCAGCCGGTAAGCCTCCCTGTCGCAGACATTATTCAGCATGTGGGAATCATAGCCCTCTGCACGGGCATTGAAGAACCCTGACATTTCCTCCGCTTCAACGCTGCTGCTCCACATGGGATCACCAAGATATTCAATGGGATACATGCGGTAATAGTGAAACTCCGTGAGCTTGCCGTCATAAGGAAGGAGCCGGGTGTCTCCGTAAACAAACCCCATTTTTTCAATTATCCGTACGGATGCCGCATTATCGGGCTTCACAATGGCTGAAAGGCTGTCCAGGCCCTGGTCTTCAAAGGCGTACCAAATAAGGGCCCTGGCGGCCTCGGTGGCATAGCCGGCTCCCTGATACGGGTCGGCTATACCGTAGAGTATCTCAATTTCATCATTCAGCTCAGCCTTTGGGGCATAGCCCATAAGGCCGATTAAGCGCTTGTCGGACTTTCGTTCAATGGCAAAAACACGGATGGATTTGTTTTTCCGGCACCTTTCGTTAATCCAGTCAATCCAGCCTGCAGCCCTCTCCTCGTTTTCAAGCGCCATATCGGACAACCAGTGTGCCATAATGGGCTGGCGGCTGTTTTCGGAGGCCTTAGCCGCATCCTCCCGTGTAAAGGGCCTTAAAACAAGTCTTTGAGATTCAATGGTTGACATGCACATTTATATATACCTCCAATTCGTTCGGTTATGAAAGCTCCAAGTCCCTTAAAATAGGACCTAATCGCTTTTCTCCATTGTATTTTTACTTTTACAATTTATTCCATATTTCTGTTCGGACATAAAAAAGCACCCTGCCCAAGTCTATAAAATATAAGACACGGAGCACGGTGAAAATCCAACGGGTAAAAACCCAAGGCTATTCTATGTACAGTTTTACCGCTCCGCTTGATTTTCTCATGCAACAAGACACTGTCCGAAGCTTTTCGAACAGTAAACCAGGGCCTTGCAAAAGGCCTCACGGTATCCTGATTGCATTTGCCGTCATTCACACAAGTGAAGGACGATTCAATGAAATTCAAGCGCTAGCAGGCATATAGTAACCTCACAATACCTTATTTGTCCGAAGGGAACAGGATAATGATTCCAGCCTATTTTATCCCCTGCCCCAATAAAAGTAAAGTCTTAAGAGGTGGACAGTTTGTCTCTGAAGCAAAGTGGAACTGCTCTGCTCCTCAGCCGCACCCTCTCCATTGGTTAGCGCCTGAAGCCTTTTGCAAGGTAAAGCAATTTATTTATAGTTAGCTATGAAAAAGGTTGATATACTGGGGATCAAGAAAGCCTTAAGCGCATATAAAGGGCCATCAATCAAAGGAGACATGCGAATGTTTATTACGGAGCCATCCCAGCTTAAAAAATTTCACTCTGAAAACCGTGTTTGGCAAGGCATTCCCGGAATTGAGCGCACAAAAGGCGGACGTTTGTTTTCCACCTTTTACAGCGGAGGAATAAAGGAGCAATTAGGAAATTACTGCCTGCTTTTACAAAGCGATGACGACGGAATAACCTGGAGCGAGCCTGTTGCAGCAGTCTATAAGGACGAATTCAACCGGTGCTACGACCCCTGCCTTTGGCTGGATCCTTTAAAGCGCCTTTGGTTCATCTGGGCTGTTATGCCCGAATATGGGGTTTGGGCGGTGCTCTGCGAAAATCCCGATTCACCTTGCCTTAAGTGGAGCGAACCCTTTCGTATTGGGCAGGATGTGATGATGAACAAGCCCACGGTGCTTTCCACCGGAGAGTGGCTCTTTCCCATTGCGGTATGGGCATCCAGTGTTATGGTCATTCGGGGAGTAAGCTCTAAGGATGAGCAAAGGCTGGCCTTCGCCTATAAAACCAACGACAACGGCAAAAGCTTTACACAGCTGGGCGGGGTCGACATGCCGGAAAGAAGCTTTGACGAGCACATGATTCTGGAGCTTAAGGACGGAAGCCTTATGATGCTTGTGAGAACCAAATACGGCATAGGTAAAAGCTATTCCTACGACGGCGGACACACCTGGACGCCAGGGGTGGACAGCGGTATAAAAGGCCCCTGCTCCCGCTTTTATATAAGCCGCCTTTCTTCGGGCAGGATACTTCTTATAAATCATCACCGCTTTACAGGACGGAGCCATCTTACCGCCTTTCTTTCTGATGATGAATGCCAGACCTGGAAGGGAGGCCTACTGCTGGATGAACGAAGCCAGATCTCCTATCCGGATGCTACAGAAGGAGACAACGGCTTTATCTACATAACCTACGATCACGAAAGAGGCTGCTTTTTAAAGGATCTTCAATCCGCCCTCAGCTGTGACAGAGCAATTGTCATGGCTAAAATTACGGAAGAGGATATACTGGCAGGCAGCCTTGTAACTGAAGGAAGCCGCCTGAAGGGCATTATCAGCAGGCTTGGCCAATACAAGGGCGAGGACCCCAATCCCTACGGCGAGCTAAGCTATTATACCCATGAAGGCTACATC
>JAEXPO010000392.1 GCA_023446675.1 Bacillota bacterium
CAAGTGAAGCAAGCTCTTCCAGCACGTCCGGCTCCAGGTAGCTTCCCCCGGAAAAAAGCGTATCTCTTTTCTCTATTTCAGGAAGCTTCATAAGCACCTGGTAATCCGCTGCCTGAATAATGTGGAAGCTGAAAACCAAACGGGTTAGGTTTACTATGAAAAGAAACAGCACCACGGACAGCCCCACCGAAAAGACCGTAGCCAGTGTCTTACTCCGCTCCCTCATCACATTGGACAGGGCCATACGCCAGGCTTTTCCTCCGTTCTGGCTGCGTTTGTCACTTTTAGGGCGGTAAGACGCTTCCCCTTCAAGAAGTGTTTCAATGCAGGACATTTTTGCAATACGCCTCACAGGTGCCTGTGCAGATACAACCGCCGTCCCATAGGTAAATACCAGCGTGAATAGAAGGAGGTATGGATTAAATTGAAACGCAAAGGCCAAATCCTTACCCGAAAGGCTCATAAAAAGAGGTGTTAATAATCGCCAGCCGACAAAATAACCCAGCCCTATGCCAACCGGTATAAAAAAAGCCCCTATAAGGTTAATTTGTATAAACACCAGCTGCCTAAGCTGTTTTCCGGTCATTCCCAGGGTTTTTAAAAGGCCGTAAGCCCGAAGGTCCTTCCGAAGTGCAATATAGTATATGGAGTAAATCACCAGAAAACCACTGGCAAAAACAAAGGCCACGGCAAGGAAAAACAGGAAAAGCGCTCCGGCGGAAACGGACTGAGATCGGGCGAAGGTATAGGCATCGTTAATAAAGATGCGGCTGTCCTTTGGAGAAAGGCCTATGGCCTGTGCTAATTGCGCCATTTTCCCTTCGATAGCCACACTGCTGTAAAATTCAAAATAGACCGTACAGCTCTCTCCAAGTCCTCGGGTAAAAGCGCTTTCATTCGCCGTTTCATCGGCCAGGGACACGAAGGTGCCGCTTAAGAGAAACACCTTGGGCTCATTGTCAACCCATAAGTAGAGCTCTCCCCCTGTTTTTGCTGGCAAGCCCTGTGCCGCAAGCCAGCCCCGGCTTAACAGAATTTCATTTTCCTTTTCAGGGTACCGCCCCTCCTCTATTTTCAAAAACAGATGGGAAAGAAGGCTTTCATCCTCACAGGCCATAAGCAGGGGGCGCCTGTCAGCGGGCCCATTCTCTCCTGCATTCCCTGTAGCTTCAACCTCCTGCCTGGAATAAACCTCCCCTCTTTCCGACAGAATATAGCTCTTTTTCACCTGAGCATGAGATGCTGCCCTTTGGGCTTCCTCTAGGCTCAGCTCTTTTATCATTCCATGAAAGTCGGAGCCTGTTGCCAGCTGCTTGATAAGGACCTCTGCCTCAATCAGGCTTGCCGATATGGACAAAACCGTCATGAACAGCAAAGAAACCAGAATAATGGCCATTCCCGCCACAAGGATCCGTACCCCATCGGCAAAAAGCAATTTTCGCGCAAGAACACTCACTCTTCTCATAGATCTGCCCCCGTATCCGACAGAATCCGGCCGTCCTCAATATGAATTCTTCTGGAGGCCAGGGATGCCAATTCGTCATTATGGGTTATCATCACAAGGGTCTGGGCGTAGCGTTCATTAAGGGTTTTCATCAAAAGCAGGACTTCAAGCCCCGTTTTGGAATCCAGATTTCCGGTTGGCTCATCGGCAAGGACAATGGACGGACGTGTTGCCAAAGCTCTTGCAATGGCCACACGCTGCTGCTGTCCGCCGGAAAGGCGGCTGGGCAGGCTGAAAAGCTTTTTTTCAAGGCCGAGAGTGGCAATAAGCGCCTCAAGATACCCTTTATCCGGCTCAACACCATCAAGCTGAGCGGGCAGAACAATATTCTCATAGACATTCAGAACAGGAATAAGATTATAGCTTTGAAAAACAAACCCAATGGAACGGCGCCGGAACAGGGTCAGCTCATCCGGCTTCATGGTGTTAAGACAATGGCCGTTGACATAAATTTCACCCGAGGTGGGCTTGTCCAGACCTCCAAGAAGGTTTAAAAGGGTGCTCTTGCCGCTGCCGCTTGTTCCCACCACAGCCACAAATTCGCCTCTTTCTATGGAAAGGCCGACCTCCTTCAGCGCGTGGGTTTCACCATCGCCCGAAGGGTATTTCTTTGACAGGTTAATCGCTTGAATCAACATGGTATCCCTCACTTTCTGAGATTAAAGTTTACCAGGCCACGCTGTCCCAAAAATGACATAAAACGAACACTTTCGTCACTTTTGAGTAAGTGAGGGATCCCTCAAGGGAAGATACATATTAAAGGCGCTGCCTTCACCGGGACGGCTTTTAGCCGTAATATAGCCGCCTTGGGCCTCCATAATGCCGGAAGAAAGGTACAGGCCGATGCCAAGGCCCTCGTCGCCGGAGGCCTTTTTTCCCCGGTAAAACCGCTTGAAGATACCTTGGATCTCGGTTTCGTCTATTCCGCAGCCGTTGTCGGCAACTGAAACACAGGCATAAAAGGTGTGAGCGGTTATGGAAAGGCCCACTGCGCCACCCTCAGGAGTATACTTGACCGCATTGTCCAGAATGTTAAGGAGTGCTTCACAGGTCCACTTCATGTCAAAAAGGGCATTTCCTGCATATGCCGAATTTACGGAAATTTCTATGGACTTCCTTTCGGCAAGTGCATAGACGCCGTTAAGGGCTTTGGTGACAAGCTCTCTTACACTGTTGGGTGCTCTATTGAGCTGGCTTGCGATAAGCCCTCCCTCACAGCGGGAGATTTTTATCAGGGCTTCAAATAAAAAATGAAGCTTGCGGGCCTGTATAAGAATCCTGTCCCCATGGGGCGGCATCTTATCCTTAAGCTCCGTCTGCATTTCAGCGTACATGATAATACTTGACAACGGTGTTTTTACCTGGTGAGCAATATCGGATACCAGGGCGTTTAATTTTTCGCCTTCCGCCCGGCTCTTTAGAGCGGCGGCGCCATAGCTTCGGGCAAGCTCATAAAGACGGTGCTCCAGTTGATTAAGCTCGCCCTCACGGTATTCTCCGCCGGCCGCTCCTTTATCAATAAGGGCGTTGAGCCTTATGGCTAAACGCTTTTTTCGACGGGTGTCCCATAGAAGGAGGGCTCCGCTTGCAAGCGCCAGCACCAATATGTAAAGAATGAGGCACCAGGGGCTGCCCCAGTAGTACTGGCTAAGTACGGCATAGGCAAGGGAGGCTGCAAGAACTGAGGCTGAATAAGCCAGGATCATGCTTCGTCACCGCCTGCCCAGATATAGCCCAGTCCGTAAACCGTTTTGATGGCGTTGCTCCCCACTTTTCCCCGAAGGCGTTTAATTGAGACGGTCAGGGCGTTATCATCGATAAATTCGCCGTCGCAGGACCATACCTTTTCAATCATTTGCTCTCTGGGTACGATGCAATTCCGGGAGTCCACCAAAATGCGCAGAATTTTCTGCTCGGCAGCGCTTAAAAAAACCTTTTGCCCGTCAACGGCATAGCTGAGCTCCGTAAAATTAAAATCAAACCGGCCCTGGCGGTAAATTACCTCCGAGGTCCCGGTCCGTTTGAGGGCGGCGCCTATTCTTTCCCTCAGAATCATAAGCGAAAAGGGCTTCGTTACATAATCATCCGCTCCCAGGCGGAATGCGGCTACCGTTTCCATTTCACTGTCGCAAACCGTTAAAAAAATAACCGGTATGGCGGATTTCTGACGAAGGCTTCGGCAAAAATCCATACCCGTTCCGTCGGGAAGCTGATTATCCAGAACCACCAGATCCAGCCCGCCTTTATCCAGGGCATTCTTTGCTTCCTTGAGATCGGCGGCGGTGTGAATTTCCAGCGCCTCCGAAGCAAGTGACAGAGCCAGGCCCTCTCTGAGGGACTTATCGTCCTCCACCACAAGGATTCTCTTTTTCATCATGTGAAAGCCTCCTTATAAAGCGGTCCGGGCCCGCGCCCCAATAGCTAAGCGTCCTTAAGAACTTGACAACCATTATAGCCTGTTTTGCCTGAAATAAAAACAAGCGGCTGAGCCCTAGTGTCTCAATGTACAGGCTCCCCCGGAGATCACAGAGTTTCAGTGATCTCCCACGCTTCGGCATATTGGGAAATAACAGCCATAAAAGCCGGACCGTAATGCTCCAGCTTCACCCGGCCAACGCCGGACACGGATAAAAATTCGTCTTCACTTTTCGGCAGCTTCATACACATATCATTAAGAGTGCTGTCCGAGAAGATCAGAAACGCAGGCACATTTTGCTCTTTGGCAAGGGAGAGCCTTAAGGCTTTCAACCGGTCAAGCAAAGCAGGATTAACAGGCTTTTGTCCGGCAGACCCCTTTTGCAATTTGTCCCGCCCATGCCCGCCCCTGAAAG
>JAEXPO010000428.1 GCA_023446675.1 Bacillota bacterium
TCATCATTGATCAGTCCGCGGTCAGCGCTAATCTGCGTTCAAATCCGGCTACCTTTACCGGAATAATGGATCCGATACGTAAATTATTCGCTGACGAAAACAAGGTAAGCCCGGGATTGTTCAGTTATAATTCAGAGGGGGCATGTGAGTCTTGTAAAGGCCGGGGTTATATTGAAACGGATCTTTCCTTTATGGATTCAGTTGAAACCATCTGTGAGGAATGCGGTGGAAAAAGGTTTAAGCAGGAGGTTTTGGAATACAGATACAATGGCAGATCCATTGTTGATGTACTTGCTATGACAATAGCCGAGGCCGTGGAATTCTTTAATCAAAAAGAGATCCGAAACAAGCTGAAATATATCGTTGATGTGGGTTTGCATTACATGACGCTGGGACAGCCGTTAGACACCCTTTCCGGGGGAGAGTGCCAACGCTTGAAGCTTGCCAGGGAGCTGAGCAAAAAGGGTAATATTTATATTATGGACGAGCCTACCACTGGCTTGCACATGTCCGATATTACAGGTATTTTGGCTCTTATTGACCGTCTGGTTGACAAGGGCAACACGGTTATTGTCATTGAACACAACCTCGATGTTATTCGTAATGCCGACTGGATTATTGACGTAGGTGTTGAGGGTGGAAGCCGAGGCGGCCGGATCCTTTTTGAAGGAGCTCCCGGTAATTTAAAAAACTGCAAGGAATCAATTACTGCAAAATACCTGTAGATTGGAGATAAGGTTATTTCAAGCAAATAATTTCATTTAAGCCATTCTGGATTTGCGGTGTTTATTTACCGGACGAAATTGTAAGAAAGTATACCTGAACTTATAATTCCTGCAAATGGCCCTTTCCAGATGAATAATTTGATATAATAGCTCTATCCGATAGAGGCATTTCAAGCTGCGTAAAATACACCCGCTCAGGATACTGACAATGCATATAATAAACTTTATTTCTAAAGCATAAATTATAAATTTTTTCCATTTATTACAGTCAACGTTGTAAGGGAGGCTTTATCAGATTAGCTCAAACCGGAGGAATGTAAAATGAAAGCATTCAGATTGCTGTTTGTCATACTCTTACCCTTACTGGCTGCGGGCCTTGCGGCCTGCCAGCCCGAATTGCCGGCAAATACGGAGGACAATTCAGATTTGACCGCAGCTACGGCATCGCCTGCCGGGACCATGATAACTCAGGAAACGGAGACAGCAGGATCGACGGAGACAGCAGGAGCAACGGAGACGGCAGGAGCAACGGAGACGGCAGATGCAACAAAGGCGGCAGCCGCAACAGAGACGGCAGGTGCATCAGCAACCACAAAACCTCAAGAAGCAGAGCAACTGGAGTGCAAGTCAACACCAAAACCTGAGCAGCCGGAAAGCACGGGGACTTCAAATGCTTCACAAGCACCTGAAGAGCCCATTGCCACCGGCCTGCCCATTTATGAAGTACATAATTATACTGAATTTATTGGGGCGCTAGGCTCTGACCGAGAAATTCACATACTGCCGGGAGATTACGATCCCGGGCAGTTTAATAAAGCTGCCCAGGCTGTTACCGCCAGAAATCTTACGCTGACAGGAATCCCTGACGATGGCGAAAAGTATGTTTCTTTTTCCAACAGCTTAGGAAGCAGCACCGTATTAAGGTTTGAAAGCAGCTCCAATATCAGAATCAGAAATTTGAACCTGGGGCATGGGGAGCAGAAAGCTTGCTCTGGGAATGTGCTGGTGTTCGACCGGTGCTCGGATATCCGGATTGAAGATTGCAGAGTATATGGGTCCGGCTACATTGGTTTGGTTCTGGAGTCCTGTGAGCGTGTGTTTACCTTAAACACTGTCATCGAAGACTGCGCAGACTCGACAATCAAGCTTGACGGAAGTACGGATGTGGTTTTTAGCGGCTGTACCTTAAGGGATAAACCGATCCTGTTTCATTTTAAACAAACAGAGCCGATAAGGCTTGAAAACAGTCATTTCACAGGCAATTATGGACCATTGACCAGGTGGGTGGCTCCCGAATATATTCCTGTTACGACAAAGACCGGTTTTGAACCGGGCCTGGACACGGAGGGATGGGATGACGGAAAGCGGCTTGCCGGTGTTTTTCTTAACCGTTACGACACAGGCAGCCTTAGTTATACCGACAGCTACGAAGGAATACCTCAGGCTCTGGAGTCACAGGCGTTAAAGAAGCTTGCCGAAAAGCTGAAAACCCTGGACGGCAATTATATCCTTTCTGTTGAAGGGAGGGAAAAAGACTGGAAGATTTCCCTTGATTCGGCAGTCATTAATATCTTGGTGGACCCTGCATCAGACAGGCCGTTTTTGCCGGAGATACAGAAGCTAAAGCAGTTGTTGCCTTACATAGAGGCCTGTCCTGTGGGAATAAGTGTGGCAATACGTGAGCCGGCGTATCCTTCACCCTTGAGGGCTCTTTTCGACTTTGCTGACAGTGATTTGGCAAGGTGTTTAAAAAATGGGCCTGAAGCGGCTCTTGACGATTACAGCACGATTTACCTTAAAGCATTGGATTTAAAGCGTGTTGAACTTGAAGGCATCCTGAACCCGGAACAATACCAAAGTGTCATCAAGTCAGCAAACGAAGCTTGTGATTTGTTTATAGTGAATGACACTCCCTTTTTTGGACAGTACTTTTCCAACTTGTTTTATGTTTTGAAAAACAACCGCCTTTGGTATTACTTTGCCATTGAAAATTATGTGGGAGAAGGGGACTTGGTGCATTACGGCACGGATATGCTTTTCAGAATGGATGTAAAAACCGGAGAAACTGCTGTTCTGACAGATAATCGGACACTAACACTATTGGGCCGCCCTACGGAAGTAGAGCGGGAGAAGGTATTGAAGGCTTTATCCGGGCTTGCTCCCGGAAAGGATGAAATAACAGGCACCCTGCAGCAGGAGAGTATGATAAAAGTGAGGGATGCCATGGGTAAACCGGGATATATTGTTGTTTATACGGAATCAGACGCGTATGACAGGGAGTCGTTTTTACACCATTATTACTTGATTAACATTTCGGAGGATACTTGGGAAACGGATTGCATGGAGCCTATTTATTTGAGGGATTTTTCGAATATTCTTGATAATTGAAATGGATGAAATCCCCGAAGACGGGGGACCATTAATCTGGTCTAAGTTAAAATAGCCGGGCGGAAGCGTTGTCTGCCCGGTTTTTTATATGGCAAAGAAAGCTATTGACTAAGAGGCAGAAGAAAAATATAATTGACTAAGTCATCTAATTTTAATCTTTAATGCAGGAGTGTGTATGAATATAAAAAAGCTTTTAAGTTCAAGATCCAAAATAATATTATGTATTTTTGGTGCCGCTATCGCTTTATCAGGGATATTGCTTCTCATTGGTGTATTAATATTGAACACCTATAAAAATCCGGCTCACAAGAGGCTTACAGAAGCAGGCATTGTGGAAAAAACGGCAAAGGTGGGGGATGTAAATTTTAATTATGCGGAAGGCCCGGACAACGGCCCGGCATTGCTGTTATTACATGCCCAGCTTTTGGATTGGTACAC
>JAEXPO010000444.1 GCA_023446675.1 Bacillota bacterium
CCTCTGAAAACGACCATCCCCTGCAGCTCTTATACACTCCGGCTTTTATGAATATTGCAGGTGAGGCGGAGCTTATGAATCAGTCCAATGTCATTCAGCGGGTGGACAGGCTTTTTGTGGAAATGGATTTTGCCAGAAAGGACGTCTCCGTTATAGAGGATTTTTATATTAAATTCTACAGCTATATGTATTACCATTTCGTAAGTAAATCCCAGGAATTTTACGCTTATTTTAAAGCCGGGGACAATGGCTTTCCGGAATTCGACTGCTTTTGGGACTTAAATCAGCTTTGTCTTTATATGAAGCGTTATTTAATGGGAATTTGCGACTTTATCACCGTGCTGAAAAACGGCACTCCCTCCGGAAGCATAGCGGAACGAATGATCGATTATGTCAATAAAAACTATGAGAAGGACATCAACCTCAATACGGTTGCCGACCACCTGGGGAAAAGCAACAGCTATCTGAGCGTTCTGTTTAAAAAGGAAACAGGCAAAAACTTTATAACCTTTTTGGCGGATGTCCGTATCCAGAAGGCCAGGGAGCTTTTAAGCCGTACGGACATGAAAATAAGCGACATTGCCAGCCATACGGGCTATATTAATGAAAAATACTTCTTCTCCGTTTTTAAGAAGCATGCTGGCGTCTCGCCTCAGCAATACAGGGACTCCGCCAGTAACGGGTTCCCATCACAAAAAAACTGACCATAAACAAAAAGTTCAAACCTTTTCCATGCTTTCCGTCTTGCTATAATGTGCTCATAAGCTAAATGAGCATTAAAAAAACTATTTAAAGACGCAGCATTTCGGAAAGGAATGAACATTTTGACGGGAGAATTGTCGGACAAGCGCTTAAAGCAGCCCCCAGCCATGAAGAAGTCCATCCTAAAACGGTTTACCTCTCAATTGTATGTCCAGGCCATGGTTATACCGGGTATCCTGTGGATGATTATCTTCTGCTACATCCCTATTTACGGACTTATTATTGCTTTTAAGGAATTCAATATTGTTAAAGGGATTCTGGAGAGTCCCTGGGTAGGCTTTGCACACTTTAAAGAGTTTCTGGGAAGCGGCAATCTCCCCCTTCTCCTTCGCAACACCCTAGGGTTAAGCTTTTTAAACCTGTTGCTGGGCTTTCCTCTTCCCATTATTTTCGCCCTTTTTCTCAATGAGCTGAAATTCAATAAATTTAAGAAAATAGTGCAGACAGCCTCGTACCTGCCTCATTTTATATCCTGGGTTATTATAGGCGGCATGTTCTTAAACTGGCTTTCAGTGGAAGGCCTCATCAATGAGCTTTTGGTTAAAACAGGCCTTATGGCTGAGCCCAAGCTTTTTATGACGGAACCACTCTGGTCCTGGATCGTGCTTATCGGTACGAATATCTGGAAATCCTTTGGGTGGAACTCGGTCATTTTTCTGGCGGCCATATCCAGTGTGGATCAGGGCATGTATGAAGCAGCCGTCATTGACGGAGCCAACCGGCTGCAGAGAATGTGGTACATCACCTTTCCAGCCATTCAGGCCACGGTGGCTATTATGTTTATCATAAATATGAGCACCGTATTAAACAGTAATTTTGACCAGATTATTATTATGAGGAATTCCATCATCCGGGATTATGTGGATGTTATCGATACCTACACCTACGATATTGGCCTGGGTATGGGCAGGTATTCTTACGCTTCTGCCGTCGGCCTGCTCAAATCCTTTATTGCCCTGGTGCTCCTGTGGGTCAGCAACAGCGTATCGAAGAAGCTTACCAATCAGCAGCTTTTTTAAGGAAGGAAACACCATGAAGCTTAATCGGAATAAAGCCGGGGAGAATATCTTTGACGGCATTAATATTATTGTAATGGGCCTTCTGGCACTGGCAGCCATTTATCCCTTCTGGTACGTGCTGGTTGTTTCCTTCAACCAGGGAAATGATACCATAAGAGGCGGAATCTATGTGTGGCCCAGAATTTTTACCCTTGAGAACTATCAGGCTGTTTTCACCTCGGGCGCCATTCTAAGCAGCTTTCGGGTAACCGTGGCAAGAACGTTTCTGGGAACATTGATCAGTGTGTTTTTTACAGCCATGGTAGCCTATGGCCTTGCCAAAAAGGAGCTGGTTTTCCGAAAGCTCTATATTGTCATGGGCACCATTACCATGTTCTTTGGAGGCGGACTCATTCCCACCTACATTCTCATTGCCAAATGGCTCAGGCTCCAGGACAATTTTCTGGTTTACATCATACCAACCATGTTTACTTTCTGGAATGTGGTTATTTTTCAGGGTTTTTTCAGAGAGATACCTGAATCCCTGGAGGAATCTGCAAAAATTGACGGCGCCAATGAGTTTTACATTTTTTATAAAATCATTGTTCCCGTGGCTAAGCCCGCCCTTGCAACCATGGCTCTCTTTAACGGTGTGGCTCAATGGAACGCCTGGTTTGATTCCTATCTTTACACAAATTCGGAAAAGCTTCAGACACTGCAGCTTTACCTTTATAAAACCATAACCCAGTTTTCCGACGGAGGTGCCGACGCATTCAGGGCAAGCCTGGGCTCCCGGGCCGATGCCTCCATTACCGCACTTTCCGTTCAGTGCGCAACAATTATTGTCGCCATTGCACCTATCATCTTTATTTATCCGTTTCTTCAGAAATACTTTACCAAGGGGCTCATCATGGGAGCTGTAAAAGGATAGTCAGCCGCGGTTTATAGTTTTGGCGCGGCAAAACCCGCCTAACAGGAGAAGGTTTGCCGTAAGCCTTACTGAAAACCATGGTAAGATAAAAATAGAAGGGGGATATTTTATGTCTCGAAAAAGGTCAAAATACCTGAGCATGATGCTCGCACTGAGCCTTTTTACCTCTGTTGCCGCGGGCTGCGGAACAGAAAGCGGCTCAACGGGAGAACAAACACCGCCAAGTCAGCCCACTGCTTCGGAAACTGCCGGTCAGGGGGAGCCTGACAAATCTCCGATTACCTTTTCCATGTATATTCCGTACAAGTGGTATGATCACAAATGGGATACGGATATTGCAAAGTACATTACGGAGCAGACCGGTGTTACCATGGATTTTCAGATTGCGCCGGTGGACAACGGCTATGAAAAGCTGGATATGATGATTGCCTCCTCCTCCTTGCCGGATATGGTTCTGGTGGATCTGGGAAATGCCACACGGACCAAGCTGGAACAGGGCGGGCTGGTGGTCAGTATCGACGAGCTTTGTGAACAGGCGGGCTCCGATGAGCTGAAAGAGAACATCGGCGACTTTTCTCTCAACTGGTTTAAAACAGAGGACGGCAACACCTACGTCATTCCCAATTTTGTGGCTACGCCCGAAATGATGAAAACGGGTGAGGGCATTGAAAGCAATTATGTTTACGGTGTAAGGGAGGATATGTACAAGGCAGTGGGAAGCCCCGATACCTCCACACCGGAAGGCTTTATACAGATGCTCAAGGATGTTAAGGAAAAATTCCCTGAGGTTGACGGAAAATCCCTGATTCCTTTCCTTTTCACAGATCCCGGAAAGTGGTCGGAGCCCTTTGACGGTACCATTGCAGGCGGCTTTAATGCTTCCTATCTCCCCACGGAGGAGGATTATCTTAATGCCTTCCGTCCTGTCTTTGTAACCGAAAATTTCAAGGAAGCCTGCAAATTTGTGAATACCCTGGTAAGGGAAGGTCTTGCGCCCAAGGAGTATTATACCTATAAGCCCGAGCAGATAAAAGAGCTGAAGACTCAGGGAAGAGTCTTCTGTATTGCAGGACATAGCTCCGGCGATACCTTTACGGCGGTCAATGATTATGTAAATGCCAATCCTGAAGCCCGTTATGTTCCTATTGAATATCCCAGAAACAGCAAGGGTGAGGAGCCCAGGCTTGTTCCCGCC
>JAEXPO010000624.1 GCA_023446675.1 Bacillota bacterium
GGGCAGAACGGCCCGGTAATGATCCTTGGCCAGGGGTATATACTCATGGACATACTTGGCCCAGCTGCAAACAAAAATAATATCCACCTCGCGTTTTTTCATAGCCTCATAAAGCTCTTCAATACCGGATACGGTTGTTTCAATGCTTGCTGCGGGGTTTATCTCATAAAAGCCGTTAATTAAGGCCGGAAGCCAATTACGGGCTATGCTGGCATAAGCGCCGATACGTATGACCTCCTGCTTCTGGCTGTTCATTTTCCGAACTTCGTTTCTTATCTTCTGTTCGGCCTCCGCCAGCTCCTTAAAAAGAGGCAAAAGCTTATTTCCCTCAGAGGTCAGACTGATTCCAAAGCGCCCCCGGTTCAGTACGGTAATGCCCAGATCCCGCTCCAGGCTGTCCATCATATGGGTCAGGCCCGAGGGAGTATAGCCCAGGCTTTCGGCAGCTTTTAAAAAGCTTCCCGCTTTCAGTGTATCCAAAAGGATTTGAATTTTTTTAACATCCATGACAGCCTCGATTATGAAAGAAATTAACAAACAAACTATGAAAAATCTTCATACACGTAGTATAAACTGTCTCTGTACACCTTTCAACCCTGTTAGTAAAATAAATTAAACAGTCTTTAAACAGGAAACAGGCATGTGCAATGTGTATAGGCAAGGTAATGCCAAATACACTCATAGACGAATTGCAAATACTGTTTATTATAGAAAAGGAAAAGAGGTCGGCTTATGAAAATTATTGTTATCGGCAATCCGGATCGTTTTCAAAAATACCTGCCTGACAAGGCTTTTCTCTCTGACGTTCAGGTCCTATACTTTCCCAGAGGCTATGAACGGGAATCGGTGCTTTCAAAAGCGCCGGATGCCCAGGCTATCATCATAGATCCCATGGCTTCCCTCCCCGGTGATCTTATTGAGGCCCTGCCAAAGCTTCGGTTAATTCAGTCCGAAGGTGTGGGCTTTAACGGCATAGACCTTAAGGCTGCCCGGAAAAAGAACGTTGACGTGTGCAACTGCAAAGGTGCCAACGCCCAGGCCGTGGCCGAACAGACCGTACTTCTTATGCTTGCCGTACTTAGAAGCACCATAACGGGGGATCGCACCGAGAGAGAGGGCCACCAGATACAAATGAAGGAGCGTCTCATGTACGAAGGCATCACGGAGCTTGGGGACTGCAAAATAGGACTCATCGGTTTTGGGGATATTGCTAAGGCTGCCGCCCGGCGACTGGCTCCTTTTGAATGTGACCTGTACTACTATTCCAGAAACCGAAAGCCGGAGGAAACGGAAAAAGCCTATGGCGTATCCTATCTTGAGCTGGACGATCTGTTGGGAGCCTGTGACATCATCAGCCTTCATTGCCCGGTAACGGAGGAGACAGCCGGAATGGTTGACGCTGCATTTATTGCAAAAATGAAGGACAAGGCTTTTCTGATTAATACGGCAAGAGGCGATCTGGTAGACAATCAGGCACTCTATGATGCCATTGTATCCGAAAAGCTCCGCGGGGCAGGCCTGGACACGGTACATCCCGAGCCTACCACCCGTGACAACCTCCTTTTAAACCTGCCCGAGAAATACAGTGAGCATATTACCTTCTCTCCTCATATCGGAGGCATTACAACAAGCTTTTTTAAACGTGCCCACGCCTTTGTCTGGAGCAATGTGGAGAGAATCATGAAGGACGAAGCACCCCTGAACATCGTTAATCTGCCCTAGCTTACAAAACTTTGGAAGGAGAACACAACTATGATATCCCCAGTTTATAAGGAGATGCTAAATACTAAATCCGTTATTCGGGAGTTTGCGGAATTTGCCGCCCAAAGGGGGGCTGACATAGGCTATGAAAACGTATTCGATTTCAGCCTTGGAAACCCCTCCGTTCCACCACCTCCAGAGTTCAACCGGGTAATGGCGAAGCTGCTTTCCGTTCAGGATCCCCAAAGCCTTCACGGCTACAGCCCCACCCTGGGCAACAACCACTATAAAAAGGCGGTGGCCCAATCTCTCAATGCACGCTTTGGAATGGATTACAAGCCGGAGCACATTTTCCCTTCCAGCGGGGCCGCAGGGGCTCTGGCTCACGCCATTCGCTGTGTAGCGGGAGAAGGCGATGAAATTATTACCTTCGCGCCCTTTTTCCCGGAATACAGGCCCTATGTGAATTTTACGGGGGCAAAGCTTGTGGTGGTGCCTGCAAGCCCCAAGGACTTCCAGATTGATTTTGAGGCGTTTGAGAAGCTTCTGTCAACCAAAACGGCGGCAGTTCTTATCAACACCCCCAACAATCCTTCCGGCATAGCTTACTCCGAGGAAACCTTAAGAAAGCTGTCGGACATGCTAAGTGCAAAGCAGGAGATCTACGCCCATGATATTTTTCTCATATCCGACGAGCCTTACCGTGAAATTGTTTTTGACGGTAAAACAGCCCCTTATGTCTCTTCCTTTTACGAAAACACCCTTTCCTGCTATTCCTTCTCCAAATCCCTGTCCCTGCCAGGTGAGCGCATCGGCTATCTGGCTGTCAACCCCAAATGCAGGGAGGCAGACAAAATCCCTCTCCTTTGCGGCCAGATTTCAAGAACCACCGGCCACAACTGCCCTGCGTCCATTATACAGCTTGCGGTTAGCGAGGTTATTGACCTGACCTCCGATATGTCCGTCTATGAAAGAAACATGAATCTTTTGTATGACAAGCTTGTGGATCTGGGCTTCACGGTGGTCCGCCCGGGCGGAACCTTTTACATCTTCCCCAAAGCCCTTGAGGAGGATGCCGGGGCCTTCTGCAAAAAAGCCCTGAATTATGATTTAATTCTTGTTCCCGGAGACAGCTTCGGCTGCCCCGGCTATTTCCGAATGGCCTATTGTATTGACACGGAAAAGGTGGAACAGGCACTAAACGCTCTGGAAAAATTTGTAGCAACTGAATATCCACGCTGAAGCCTCCTGCAGGCGGCGTTCAGAGGCTTATGTACGAAAAACAATAAAGGACACAAGAGGGAGAGTAATAAGGCACAGGGCGGTGGACACCAAAACCATACCGATGGCATACTCTCCCTCGTTATCTTTGGATTTTGCAAACATGGCGACGGTGGTCATGGTAGGCAAAGCGGAAAGAACCGTCAGCGTCCCTGTCATGGCCTTGTCCGCACCGGTTAAGGATGCCAGGTAATAAAAGGCTATGGGGAACAGCACCATTTTAAAAAGAAGGCCGACATAGGTCTGCTTCGCCTTTAAAACAATCTTCCAATTGCAGAAATGGAACAGCCCTCCCAGATAGATAAGGGATAAAGGGGTAGCCGACCTTCCCACCGTACTTAAGGAAGGAAGGATTACTTCTGGGAGCTTAATCCCCGCCAGTAGGGTTGCAACGGCCAGGGCGACCGCGCACAGGGCCGGGTTTAGAAAATTTTTAAAATTAATTTTCATCTGTTGGCTTTCAGGCGTGGTCAGACGGACACCGTATATCCAAAGAACGGACTGATCCACTATGGTTATTAAAGCAATGTAGATCATGCCTTTTTCAGGGAACATGGCAGATATGATGGGAATACCGATGAAGCCCACATTGCCGAATATCATTAAGGCCCGGAAGACCTTATTCATTTCTCCCTTTAAACCCAGGATGCCTGCAAGGACCTTAAAGAGAGCCAATAATCCCGCATACATTCCAATGGCCAGAAAAAACACCGGAAGGCTTTGAAGCAGGCTCTCCCGGGTGGCACCGCTCACCGTATTTGAGAAAATAAGGATAGGCAGTATGACCCGCATAATGAGTTTTGAAAGCCCTGTCAGAAACCCTTCATCCACAACCCTTGTTCTTGCAGATACATAACCGATTAAAAGCATAATAAAAAACTGTCCTAATTGATTGGCGACGATAAAAAACTGATCCATTAATTTAAATCCATCCTGTTCCTAGCTGTACTGGATTCTGTATTTGGCTGCTTGTTGTCATAATTGTAACAATGCGTTCTGATTGTAAAATTAAAGAAGCTGCTTGTCATCCTTCTTCGCTTTGAAGTGCCTTTAAGCCGCCGAAAATTTCGGGAAAGCGCTTGATGGCATTTATGGGCTTCAGGCCTGAATCCGTCCAGGCATGTCCGCTTGCCCCGGTTGCAAGCAGCAGCCCGCCGTCTTCCTTTACCACCTCATAGGTAAACTCCATTCTTGCACAGGTAAGCTTACTGAGCCGGGTTCGAACAATAAGTACATCATCGTATAATGCAGGATAAAAAAACCGGCACTCCAGATGGGTTAAGGGCAGCTGCACCCCGGCCTTTACAATTTCTCCCACCGATAATCCTGCTTTTTTAAAATAATCCGTCCGCCCCATTTCAAACCAGACAGCATAATTGGAATGATGCACAATTCCCATCAGATCGGTTTCCGCAAATCGCACGGATAAACGCGTTTCCGTCATTATTACACCCTCTTTTTTTATTCACGCTTTTTCAACAAGTTTTTCCCCTGTTATCCCAAAGTTATCCACAGAATTCCCCAAAGTTTTTAATGGGTTATCCACAACCCTTATACACAAAACCGCCGTTTTTACGAAATTTAGCGAAACTTATCCCCCTCTTCCCCAGCTTATCCACATTTACAGGGTCATTTATACCCAGCTTACTCCCAAATATCCAGGAGTTATCCACAGGGCAGGCAGGTCAGGGAATGATTTTATCCGCTTCCTTTAAAAGTGACGGATAGGCATTGAAGCTTTGGGCAAGGTTCACTGCCGACTGGTATTTGGCCTTATTGAACTCACCTGTCCTTACAGCACGTATAAGCAGATTTTTAGGGGTATCAAGGGGTGAGACATAGGCAATGGCCGATACGGTATAGCCAAAAGCCTCCAGAACCATACAACGAAGGCCGTCGGTAAGAACATCCGCCATTCGTGCTTTGAGTACACCCTGCTTCAAAACGTCCTTAAAGGGCTCGTAGTCGTATTGGTTTAAAAGCTCGCTCTGGCAGCAGGGGACAGCCACGA
>JAEXPO010000675.1 GCA_023446675.1 Bacillota bacterium
GTGTTATACGTGCCGATAAATCCCGTAAAAAACAGGCCCGGGCCTATATGCTTTTTTCAACAATGGAGAGCGCCAACGCGGTGCTGAACGGGAAGCTGGATTCCTTTTCGGCTATCGGCTCCGGCCAGTTTGTTGCCAAAGGCTATCTTCCCATGCTGGACGCTCTAAACAAGATTCTGTTTCAGGTACCGTCCTATGTTGGATGAGGGCATAGTGAATGAAATAGACGCTTATACCCTTTCCGCTGCAGCCTGATTAAGTTTGTTTTCAAGGAGGCTATTCCTATGGATACCTATAATTACCCGAAAAGCAAGGAGCTTTTCGACAGAGCCCTTAAAGTCATTCCGGCAGGGGTATACGGCCATCTGGGGCCTGCCGAATCCTGCTTTGTGCCTGTGGATGCCTATCCCTATTTTTCCTCCCACGCCAAGGGAGCCTATTTCTGGGATGTGGACGGAAACCGGTTTATCGACTATATGTGTGCTTACGGGCCAATTGCCCTGGGCTATAACGACGACGACGTGGACAACGCCGCTCTGGCCCAGCTTAGAAAGATTAACTGCGCCACTTCCCCTTCGGAGCTTCTCGTTGAAATGGCCGAGACCCTGGTGGATACAGTAGCCATGGCCGACTGGGCCTTCTTTGCCAAAAACGGCAATGATGTCACCAATTTCGCTACCATGGTGGCTCGGGCAGCTACCGGCCGGGACAAGATGATTCTTGTCAGCGGCAATTATCACGGAGTCTCCCCCTGGACCCAGCATTACGGCCATCCCGGTATAACGGAAGCAGATACTGCCAAAAACCTTTATGTGGAGTGGAATAATTTTGAGCAGCTTGAAAAGCTGGTGGCTGAAAATAAGGGCAAAATTGCAGGGTTTATTTCTACTCCCTATTACCACCCGGTTTTTAAGGACAATGTGCTTCCTGCCGAAGGCTATTGGGAGAAGGTGAGGAAGCTTTGTACGGATAACGGCATCGTTCTTATCATTGATGATGTACGCTGCGGCTTCCGCCTGGATATGAAGGGCTCGGATCATTTCTTCGGCTTTAAGGCAGACCTGGTTTGCTTTTGCAAAGCTATCGCCAACGGCTGGAACCTGTCGGCGCTCTGCGGCATTAATGCTTTAAAGGACGCTGCTTCGGCTATTATGTACACCGGAAGCTATTGGATGTCGGCGGTACCCTTTGCCGCAGGCATTGCTGCCATTAATAAAATGAAGGCGGTAAATGCTCCCCGGACCATGCAGAGCCTGGGTAAAAAGCTTACCGACGGCCTTGTAAAGGCAGGCGTTGAGCACGGCTTTGATCTTAGAGTTACGGGTATCCCCTCCATGTGGTATATGCGTATTGCCAATGACGATTCCCTCCTGCTTCACCAGGAGTGGGTGGCTGAATGCGTTAAAAGGGGGATTTTCTTTACAAATCATCATAATCAATTTATTAATTGCGCCTTGAGTGACGGAGATATTGAACAGACGCTTGGGGTAGCGGAGGAGGCCTTTAAAATTTTACGGGCACGCCATCCGGAGGCTTGATTAAGTGTACCGCTTTTTAACTTTCACAGGAAATGGGGCAGGGCTTTCCACCGAAAGGCTCTGCCCATGCTTTTTTATGCCGGCAGCAGAGGTTTTCCGAGGGCTGGCTTATGGCAAAGACAGCGGGCTCAGGAAGATATTGGCCTTACAAAGCCCTTGATTTCCGTACATATGTTCGCTATAATAAGAAAGATATCACGGCTCAAATAGCTGCGGAAAACAAGGGATGTAATAAAGCATGAGAAATAATATTTATGTAAAAGGCGCCTGTGAGCACAATCTTAAGAATGTGGACGTAGAAATTCCCAGGGACAAGCTTGTTGTTATCACTGGACTCAGCGGCTCAGGAAAATCCTCGCTGGCCTTTGATACCATCTATGCGGAGGGCCAGAGGCGTTACGTTGAATCCCTCTCAGCCTATGCACGCCAGTTTCTGGGGCTAATGGAAAAGCCGGAGGTTGAATACATTGACGGCCTGTCGCCGGCCATCTCCATCGATCAGAAAACCACCAGCAAAAATCCCCGTTCAACCGTGGGAACGGTTACTGAAATCTACGATTATTTCCGCCTCCTTTTTGCCCGAATTGGCATTCCCCACTGCCCCGAATGCGGAAAACCCATTGCCCAGCAAACGGTGGACCAAATGGTGGATTCCGTTATGGGCCTGGAGGAGGGAACCCGTATTCAGGTTCTCGCTCCGGTGGTTCGCGGCCGGAAGGGCGAATACACCAAGCTTATCCAGGATGCCAAGAAAAACGGTTATGTCCGGGTTCGCATCGACGGAGAGGTTATGGATATCAGCGACGACATCAAGCTGGACAAAAAGAGAAAGCACACCATTGAAATTGTCATCGACAGGCTTATTGTTCGAGCCGATATACAAAAACGTCTTACCGATTCGGTAGAAACAGCTCTGAACCTGGCCGGAGGCATCCTTGTCATTGATGTCATGGGCAAGGAGGAGCTTTTATTCAGCCAGAATTTTGCCTGTACCGACTGCGGCATCAGTATTGAGGATTTGTCTCCCAGGATGTTTTCATTTAATAATCCTTTCGGAGCCTGCCCCTCCTGCAGCGGTCTTGGCACACTTATGAAAATGGATCCGGAGCTTATACTTGCCGACAAGTCCAAATCCTTAGCCGACGGAGCCATTTCTACCGGCGGGTTTAATTTTTCCAATGAAGAAGCCTATGGCCGCATGTACTTAGATGCCCTGGCCAAGCACTACGGCTTCAGTGTGGATACGCCAGTGGAGGAGCTTTCAGAGGATATTATAAGGAAGGTGCTCTACGGCACCAACGGCGAAAAAATCAAGGTGGAATATCAGAAGGAATTTGGGAGCGGCTCCTTTCTATCAGCCTTTGAGGGTGTTATTACCAGCATGGAACGACGCTATCATGAAACCAAATCCGACAGCATGAAGGAATATTATGAATCCTTTATGAGTCATACGCCCTGCCCGGATTGCGGTGGAAAGCGCCTTAAAAAGGAAAGCCTGGCTGTTACCGTAGGCGGCAGAAGTATTCATGATGTCACCAACCTTTCCATAAGCGGATGCCATGATTTTATTAAAAAGTTAACCCTTAATAACCGCGAGTCCATTATCGGTGAGCAGATTATTAAGGAGATAAAGGCACGATTGGGCTTTTTAGAGGATGTGGGTCTGGAATACCTTACTTTGTCCCGAAGCGCGGGAACCCTGTCCGGCGGTGAAGCCCAGCGTATTCGTCTGGCAACACAAATCGGTTCCGGCCTTATGGGCGTGCTTTACATTCTGGACGAGCCAAGCATCGGCCTCCACCAGCGTGACAACGACAGGCTTCTGGCCACCCTTAAGCATTTGAGGGATCTGGGCAACACCCTTCTTGTTGTGGAGCACGACGAGGATACCATGTACGCTGCCGACTATATTATCGATATGGGGCCCGGTGCAGGGGAGCATGGCGGTCAAATTATCTCCCAGGGTACGGTGGACCAAATCAAATCCGACCCCCAATCCATTACGGGACGCTATTTAAGCGGAGCTGTAAAAATAGAGATTCCCGTGGAGCGGCGGAAGGTCAATGGACGTATCCTGAGAATATTGGGAGCTACCGAGAACAATCTAAAGGAAGTGGATGTGGACATTCCCCTGGGCCTTTTTACCTGCATCACCGGTGTTTCCGGTTCGGGCAAAAGCTCCCTGGTTAACGAAATTCTGTATAAAAAGCTGGCCAACAAGCTCAACCGGGCTAAAACAAGGGCGGGCCATCACAGGGATATGCTGGGTCTGGAGCATCTGGACAAGGTTATTGCCATTGACCAGTCCCCTATAGGAAGGACGCCTCGCTCCAATCCGGCCACTTATACCGGCATGTTTGACTACATTCGTGAGCTTTTTGCCTCTACCGTGGATGCAAAAATGAAGGGCTACTCCGCGGGCCGCTTCAGCTTTAATACCAAGGGCGGAAGGTGTGAGGCCTGCACAGGCGACGGTATTATTAAAATTGAGATGCACTTCCTGCCGGACGTTTATGTGCCCTGTGAGG
>JAEXPO010000678.1 GCA_023446675.1 Bacillota bacterium
CTCTATGACAGTGCCGGAACCCAGCTTGCAACGGTTATGAGCGATACTGACGGCAAGGTAATCTTTAAGGACGTGGAGGTTGGAGCCTATACTATCCGGGAAATTCGGGCACCGGGCGGCTTCTTCATTAACGATACTGTCATTGCGGCTTCTGTTTCAATAAATACCCTTGAAAACAAGGTGGAGGTAACAGTAACACCCGATGAGCTAAAAAACGATCCCGTACCCAGCCAGATTTACGGCACGCTGCTTGTGAAAAAAAGCGATACCTCCGGGAAACCGCTGGAGGGTGCGGCTTTTGAGCTTTACGATACCCAGGGAAGCAGGGTTCGTACCGGGGTTTCCGGGGCGGACGGGAGCCTTCGTTTCAGCTATCTGGTTCCGGGAAGCTACACCCTTAAGGAAATTGCGGCGCCCGAGGGTTACATCCTTACCACAGAAGTGTTTACCGCAGTGGTCGGAGGAGGACAGGTGGATCTGAATGTGGTTAATGAACCCGAAGAGCCGGAGCCTCAAACGCCGGAGCCTCAGACCTATCCGGGAATCATTCAGGTTTTCAAGGTGGACTCCCAATCCAATCCCCTGGCAGGCGCTTTGTTTACTCTGTACGATGATAAGGGAGCTATTGCAGGAGAAGCCCTGTCAAATGAAAACGGCATAGCCCTTTTTGCCTCGGTGGAGCCGGGAAGCTATACTCTGAAGGAAAGCCGTGCTCCTGAAGGCTATGTGGCATTTGAGGAAGTCCTGTCTATTGTTATCGGGTCCTCGGAGAGCCTGACTTTCACGGCAAGAAACCTATTGTTGACAGAAGTGCCTGAAGAGGAGGTTCCGGGAGGCTGGATTGACGTACCTGATCCTCAGGTGCCTTTAGGCCCCGGCGGTACATTGCCTCAGGCAGGCTATATGGTGGATTCCCTTGTAATGGCCCTTGGCGGCGGCGCACTCCTCACCGGCGGCTCAATCCAGCTCTATTTAAGAAAACGTAAGAAGAAAGACAGATGATTGCTTATGCTTAAAAAAAATATGCCCTTACTCTTTATAGCTGCAGGACTCCTGCTTTTAACCCTGGCTCTGGGCCAGACGCTTTTGACCCGGTACAACCAGATGAAGCTGGTAAGGGAATTTACGGAAAGAATTGAAAATGAAAGCAAAAATGGAACAGGAGAGGGGGAGGGCGCCGACAAAGCGCCCCCTTCCTTTATACCCTTGCCTGACAGGCTGGATCTGCCCGGGATAACGGATGGAAATAACGACGCCGTTAAAGAGCCTGGGGAAGATTCTCATAACAATGAAGCATCGGCAGCACCGGAGGAAGGAGCTTCCTCAGCCAATGGAGATGAAAGTGATGCCGCAACCTCTGATGTCACTATTATAGGCATCCTTACCATTCCCAAAATAAATGTTAAGGTGGCTGTAGCCGAAGGCACAGGAGCAAAGGAGCTTAAGTATACGGTGGGCCATTTCCCGCAAACAGCAGCACCGGGCGGGACAGGCAATTTTGCCGTTATAGGCCATCGGAGCTACCGTTTCGGCCAGTTTTTCAACCGGCTTGACGAGGTTGAACCGGGAGACCGGGTTACCGTTAAAAATGCCCATGGTACCTTTACCTATAAAATCACGGAAGTCTTCGTTGTGGAACCGGAGGATACCTGGGTGCTCAATACCGCCGAGTCCGGGGTTATCACGCTTATTACCTGCACCCCTGTGCGGGTTGCCACCCACCGGCTTATTGTAAGAGGCGTATTGGAGAACTGATAACGACCGATTCCGACAAATTTCATGTTAATTTGATGGGACTTTGTGCCTATTCCTCTTTACAAGCAGAGCCATATATGCTATTTTGGAAATGTAAATAAATAGTGTTTCGGTGTTACGCCACCGATAAAGGCAAACCTGGTTAAAGCCAGGGACGCAAAGCTAAAGGGCCTTCCTCAGAAAAACTGAGATGGCAGCCAGTTACCGAAAGGTGTGATTTTTTGTGTTCAAAAAAGCATTATCATATATTGTTTTTATACTCGTTCTTTCACTGGTGCTTTCACCGGTATCCGCTCTGGCTGCATCCTCACCGGCTGCAACCGTTTCAACCGCCAATTTAAGCAAGGGTGTTGTTTCCGTCAGCTATACAAGTCCGACAAAGGCTAAGGTTGTTGTAAGAGTCATGAAGGATAAGGCAATCAATGATTACGAATACCTTTCAGGCGCTCAATACCCCCTTCAGATGGGGAACGGTGCCTACAGCGTTTTGGTTCTTGAACAGGTAAGCGGAACAAAATACAAGCTGGTTCATACGGAAAAGGTAGAGCTTAAGCTTGAAAATGAAAACGTAGTTTATCTTCAGCCCATATCCTACATCAACTGGAGTGACAGTACGAAATTTGTTGTCAAAGCCAAAGAATTGGTTAAGGATGCGAAAACGGACGCTGAAAAGGTAAAAATCCTCTATAACTATCTCACCAAGCTTATGAAGTATGACTATGAAAAGGCGAAAACAGTAACCACCATCTATTCTCCAAGCCTGGACACGCTCTATGATTCGCTTAAGGGCATATGCTTTGACTACACCTCCGTCTTCGCGGCAATGCTGAGAGGCGTAGGCGTTCCTACCAAGCTTCTTATGGGTTATGAAGCCGGTAACGCCAAAGTGTACCATTCCTGGAACGAGGTCTACTTAGGTGAAAAGGAAGGCTGGGTTACCGTTGATACCACCTTTGACGCCATAAAGGTTCAGAATGGACAAGCCGTTGAAATGGTTAAGGATTCTTCCAGCTATACGGCAACCAAAGTTTACTAAATCGACTTTATACACAAATTCCTAAGCTAAACGATAATAAAGAGGCATCCTTCGCGGATGCCTTTTATGTGTGTATTTGAGCTTTTTTAACCTTGTGGAAATCACACTTCAATGGAAATTAAGCTTCGACGGACAGCCTCTGGAGCATAGCGGTCCTTGCGTTAGCTTCAAAGCTGTCATCCAGGGCTGGCAGCTCCTCAAATTCGGAATACTTGTTCTTTAAGGCCAAAGTGATGAGGTGATCTGCCAGTGCAGGATTTTTAGGAAGCAGGCTGCCGTGGGAATAGGAACAAAAGACGTTATTGTAATGGGCGCCCTCAAAGGCATCCTCCCCATTATTGCCAAAGCCCCGCACCACTGTGCCCAGCGGGCTTACGCCTTCACCCAGATAGGTTTTCCCCGAATGGTTTTCAAAGCCTGCCACCAGGCCGTCGAAGCTGTTCTTCTTCAAAAAATCACAACGAAAGACCATGTTGCCTATCATTCTCTGATGGCTTCCATGGGTCCACAGATTTAAGGCTCCGATGCCTTCAATATCCTCGCCCTCATGGGTTCTGTAATACTTTCCCAATAGCTGGAGGCCTCCGCATATGCCCAAAAACACTTTTCCGTTCTCGATAGCTTCTTTTATAAGCTCCTTTTTCCCGGAAAGCAAATCCTTCATAAGTATGGATTGCTCATAATCCTGGCCGCCGCCCATAAACAAAATGTCGTAGTCGCCGGGAGCCAAGGGCTCGCCCAGGGAGACGGAGGTGGTATCCACCTCAATTCCACGCCACAGGCAACGCCGGGTTAAGGTGAGAATGTTGCCCCGGTCGCCGTAGAGGTTCATTAAATCAGGGTAAAGATGGCATATTCTAAGCTTCAGCAATTCAATCATCCTTTCCCGGCACTTTACTGCCAGAAATTCTTCAGGTTATAGCGTTCCGTAAGAGTTGACCTTATATCCAGCATGGCGGTGTAGGTGGGCAGGAGGTAAACGGATTCCTGCTCTCCCGCAGCTTTAAGGGAACGATCAATAAAGGAGTCAAAGGGACGGAAGACCGCTATGCGCTGGGGCGAAACTCCGGCGTATTTAAGCCGTAAAGCCATATCCTCTGCGCGTATGCCGGATACCGCAAACAAACGGACCTTCTCCTCCATGGCGGCCAGTATCTCGAAATCTACATCCCACAGCCAGGATATGTCGGTACCGTCAGCCAGATTGTCATTTATGGCCAGAGAGACCACACAGGGCTCCGTATGAGTCTTAAGGTAGCCTAAAACCTGGTTGAACCCTGTAGGATTTTTAACAAGTATCACACGAAGCTTGCGGTTTTCCACCTCTATCGCTTCCATACGCCCAAAACCGCATTCAAAGTTCTCCAGGGCATGGATTATCCGGGAAGAATCCAGTGCGAGAACCTGTCCGAAAGAGGCTCCGGCCAGCGCGTTATAAATGTTGTACAGACCGGGAAGGGCAAGGCGCACCGTAAGGGCCTGTTCCTTGCTTTCTTCCTCCGGCTTTGATTCCAAAGGGGAAGAAGTTGTTTCGCTGCCGCTTCCGGGAGACTTAAGCCCGGGAGCTTTGAGCACCAGCGTGGCAACGGAGCTTTCATTGTCATAATCCCCAACAGCCGTACATTCCACCTGAGTGAAGGGCCTCTCATAGCCGCAGCCGGGACATTGAAAATGGCCAAGATGGCCAAAGGTAACATCCGTATAGTCGTAGCGTGTTTTGCAGTAAAGGCAGAAGGCGGCATCGGAGCTCACTGCCGCATCACCCTGGGGATAGGCTCCCTTTGCAAAACCGAAATAGGAGACGGGGTTAGGCACATCCCTGCCCAGGGATGCACACAGTGAGTCGTCGGCATTTAAAAGCAAACGGGTATGGGGCGTTCCCTTAATACCCTCGCGCACATGGGTGAGGGTCGTGTAAAGCTCGCCGTAGCGATCCAGCTGATCTCTGAAAAAATTGGTGACGATAACCGTATGGGGCTTGAGCTTTGGTGCCAGAGTCCTGAAAGCCGCCTCGTCTGTTTCAAGAAGCAGACTGGGAACCCTGGGCTTTCCAAAGAGAGACACGGCCCCGGTTAAGGTTGCGGTAATACCGCTTGAAAGATTGGCACCGGATTTATTGGTCATAAAACGAATCCCCCCGGCCTCCAGCATACCTGCGGCGATGCGGGAGGTGGTGGTTTTTCCGTTGGTGCCGGTTATCATGTAAATAACAAATCTGTCCGATAAGGCTTCCACAATATCCGGACAGAGAGTGAGTGCAATTTTCCCAGGCAGGCTTGTCCCGCCTCTTTTTAAAAGCCGGAGGCCTGCGGTGGCAAGCCTGGACGCCCCGATGGCGCCATACAGGCTCAGCCGCCTCCATAAGTTTCTCTCAGACATCTAGATATCTCCTGTTCCTGCCAAGGACAAGATCCGGCATGCGCATTATTGGTCGGCTTCAGGAGCCTTGAGAGAAGCTTCGGCTTTCCTTCGGGTCTTCAGCTCTTTTAGCACATTTCTGTAACGGATGGCGGACTTGATTTTGTTGACAAGGATAATGCGGTTTAAATGATCCAGGGGTTTTATGATATAATCAAAAAGCTCGAATTCGCTCATCATCTGGGAGATGGTGTCCGCGCTGTCCACGCTTGTGGTCAGAATAACCGGTATATTGGCATAATGGTGTGTTTTTTTCAGTTCCCTCAAAAAGGTGGGGCCGTCCATAACCGGCATAACCATGTCCAGAAGAATGAGATCGATGTTTCGAGAACCAATTAGCTCAAGGGCTTCCTTTCCGTTTAATGCAAAAAGGATGTTGTAACGCTCGTTGTAAAGGTAATTGCGGAGTATGGCGTTATCCAGCGCGCTGTCATCGGTGATTAATATTGTGTTAATCATATAACCCTCATTTACGATTGTTTCCATTTTTCATGGATTAAAACTCGTTATTATTATACAATAAGGAGAGTAATGGTACAAGTTAACATGGAATTTACTTTAATTCGATATAAAGATAATGCAGAAAGCTTGTGTTTTTTTGTCCTTTGAAGAATTTGCCTTGAAGAATTAAATGAAATACCACATTGAATGACTCCCTTGAAAGGAATGAAGCCTTAATGAATAAAAAGCTATTAATCGTTGACGGCAACAGTATCTTAAACCGCGCCTTTTTTGCCCTGAAGGGCCCCGCCATGCTTTCTACCAAAACGGGAACGCCCACAAACGCGGTTTACGGTTTTCTTAATATTTTAAATAAATACAGGGAAGAAGAAAAACCCGATTACCTGGCTGTGGCCTTTGATTTAAAGGCAAAAACCTTCCGCCATCACATGTATGACGGCTATAAGGCCACCCGTAAGGGCATGCCTGAGGAATTGGCCGTACAGCTGCCTTTGGTAAAGGAAGCCCTGGACGGCATGAATATCCGTATTATTGAACGGGAAGGCCTTGAAGCCGACGATATCATAGGCATCTATTCCAGGCTGGCTGAAAAGGAGGGACTGGACGCGGTGGTGCTCACCGGGGACAGGGATGCTCTCCAGCTTGTAAGCGACAGGGTTACCGTCGTTATTCCCTCCACCAGCAAGGGCAAAACCGAAACCACCCGCTATGACCCAAAGGCGGTTTTTGAAAAATACGGGGTGGAGCCGGGTTCCTTAATTGAGGTAAAGGCCCTTATGGGGGACTCCTCCGACAATATCCCCGGTGTTCCCGGAGTGGGTGAAAAAACCGCCCTGGATTTAATTAAAACCTATGGCACCCTGGATAATGTCTATAGATCCATTGAGAGCATCACCAGGGCTAAGCTCAAGGAAAGCCTGGAAAACAACAGGGAGCTGGCCTACTTAAGCCGTGAGCTGGGAACCATCCGCAGGGAGGAAACCGGATTTGAGGATATTGCACCCCTTCAATGGCAGAATCTTAATAAAAAAGTTCTTAGGGCCATTTTTGAAAAATTGGAGTTTACAAGCCTTATAAAGAAAATGGGGCTGGATACGGCAGATGAGGACGAAGACGGCGAGGATTTTTGGGAAGCGCCGTCCCAAAAACCGGAGAATGACGTTTTGGATCCCCGAAGCTACGAAGCCGAGCTCATAACCGGCAGTGAGGATTTGGATCGTGCCGTAATGTATGCCCTGTCGCAAAAAAGTGTCTGTTTATATACCCTTATAGATAAAACCGAGCGTTTGGGCGGCAGTCTGGCTGCCTTCGCTCTTGCCGCAGGCGACCGTGTTTATGTGGGGGGCCTATCAGGAGAGGAGGAAGCCGCCTCTCTTTATGAAGGTTCGTTACTTATCGGAGGGCTTGCCGGGCAGGAAGCCCAAAGCCCCTCGGATCTGGATGAAAAAGCGGTGGCCGTAGCTCTTGGCCGTCTTATGGGCACAGAGGGCGTCAGGGTGACGGCCTATAACGTAAAAGAGCTTTATTTGTGGCTTTTAAGCTATGAAAGGGATGTAAACTGCGGGCTTTTTGACATAATGCTGGCCGAGTACCTCATTGACGCTCAGGCTTCCGCTTACCTTACAGGAAGAATTATCGGCAAATACCTGGGTGAGGAGCTTGAGACGCCGGAGAGCTTAAAGGGAAAGAGCAAGGCGGGCTATGCGGGTCTTGAAAAAGAGGCTCTTTTAAAGGCTGTGGGAGACACTGTGAAGCGTTTTGGCTTAGTCGGCGGCCTACAGCTTCAAAAGCTCAGGGAGAGCAGCCAGGAGGGCCTTTATAACGATGTGGAGCTTCCTCTGGCGCTGGTTCTTGGCAGTATGGAGCATGTGGGCTTTAAGGTGGATCAGAAGGTTTTGGACGATTTTGGAACCCAGTTGGAAAAGCGGATTTTCGAATTGGAGCAAGGTATTTTTGCACAAGCGGGAGAGGAATTTAATATTAACTCCCCCAAGCAGCTTGGCGTTATTCTTTTTGAAAAGCTGGGCCTCCGTGCAGGAAGAAAGACCAAGACAGGTTATTCCACCGATGCGGAGGTTTTGGCGGAGCTGGCGGAGGATCATGCCATTATTCCCTATATTCTGGAATACCGTCAGCTTATAAAGCTTAAGTCAACCTACGCCGAGGGGCTTGTAAAGGTTATACGCCAGGATACGGGAAGAATACACAGCACCTTTAATCAGACGGTGACGGCAACGGGCCGCATCAGCAGCACCGAGCCCAATTTGCAGAATATACCTGTCCGCACGGAGCTGGGTAGGGAAATCCGAAAGGCCTTTGTTGCCCAGGAAGGCTATTTATTCGTGGATGCCGACTATTCCCAGATCGAGCTTCGGGTACTGGCTCATATCACGGAAGACGAAATGCTTAAAAAGGCCTTTGTGGAAGGGCTGGATATTCACACTCAAACAGCCTCCCAGGTGTTTAATGTCCCCAAGGAGCTGGTGACAGGAGATATGCGTCGCAGCGCAAAGGCGGTTAATTTTGGTATTGTCTATGGCATAGGTGATTTTTCTCTTGCCAAGGATATTCATGTAACCAAGAAGGAGGCCGCCAGATATATTGACGGCTACCTGAACACCTATCCGGGGGTACGCAGCTATATGGAAGACACGGTTCGGCAGGGTGAGGAAAAGGGGTATGTGGAAACCATGTTCCACCGTATAAGGTATATCCCGGAGCTTAAATCCGCCCAGTTTTCGGTAAGAGGCTTTGGTAAGCGTGTGGCTATGAACACACCCATACAGGGTAGCGCCGCGGATATTATTAAAATCGCCATGGTTAATGTCTGGCGGGAGCTAAAAGCCCAGGGCCTTAAATCCAGGCTCATTCTTCAGGTTCATGACGAACTTATTGTAGAAACCTGGGAGGAGGAGCTGGATAGGGTAAAAGCCATTGTGAAAACCGGTATGGAATCGGCGGTTAAGCTTTCGGTACCCTTGACGGCGGATGTTTCCACAGGACGAACCTGGCACGACGCCAAATAAATTGAAAGCAGCTATAAGAAGAACCTGGCACGACGCCAAATAATTTAAACGCAGCCATAAGGTGAATCTGGCACGGCTCCATATAATTTAAACGCAGCTAAAAACAGGAGTAATAAATGAAAACAATAGGAGTTACTGGGG
>JAEXPO010000024.1 GCA_023446675.1 Bacillota bacterium
GCTTTAATGGAGCGGCCTTTCTCGCAGGCTTTTTTTGTGTGGTGAAATGCAAAAAGTAGTGAATCATCGGTATGGATGAAGAAAGGCAGATCTGAAAAATGATTATTGAAACCTGTAATTTGACAAAAGCCTATCGCCGCTATGAGAAAGAAGTGGGCTTTTTGGGAAGTGTCAAAGCCCTTTTCAAACGTGATTACAGCTTAAAAACCGCGCTGGCAAACTTTGACCTGAGTGTGGGAGAGGGAGAGTTTGTCGGGCTTATTGGGCCTAATGGAGCGGGAAAAACAACTCTTGTTAAAATGTTAACAGGGATTATTGCACCAACCACCGGCTCCCTTTCCGTAATGGGGTATTACCCAAATAAACTGGAAAATGGGTTTAAGAAACAATACGCAGTGGTTATGGGACAAAAAAGCCAGTTGTTTTTTGAGCTTACACCCTCGGATACCTTTTTGCTCTTTAAGGAGCTGTACGGTATATCCGATGAGGAATACAAGCAAAGCATCAGCTATTTTACCGATTTGTTTGATGTGTCCAAATACCTCAATGTACAGGTAAGAACCTTATCCCTGGGTGAAAGAATGAAGATGGAGCTTATTGTTGCTCTTCTTCATAATCCTAAAATTTTGTTTCTTGATGAACCGACCATTGGTTTGGATGCGGTGGCGCAAAAGCAGGTTCGATCCTTCTTAAAGGAGGTGAACCAAACAAAGGGAACGACAATTTTACTGACCTCCCACTACATGGAGGATATAAAAAGCCTTTGCAAGCGCTGCGTGGTTGTAAAAAGCGGTGAGAAAATTTACGACGGAGAGACGGATGCCTTATTTGAAAGGTATCAGAAATACAAAAAAATGACTCTCTTACTGGAGAATAACATCCCAATTTCATTGCCTCCGGAATGTGAAATCGTAGAAGAAAATGGGTATAAGCGGATATTTTTTATACCCAGGGAGCAGGCTCAGGAAGTGCTGAAGATGCTTATGGCGTACCCTGAGCTCCGCGATATCTCCATTGAAGAGGAGGAAATCGGAAGTGTTGTAGAGCGTATTTACAGAGATACAAAGGCGGTGGCACCATGAAAAAATATTGGGAAATCATTAAAATAAGCTTTAAAGCACAGATTGCCTGGCGCTTTGACGTGGCTATGACAATGGTTTTTACCATTACTAAAATACTGTTCGCCTATATTCTCTGGGGGGCTGTCTACAATCAACGGGAAACCGTTGCCGGTTTTACATTCCAGACCATGCTGGCTTATTACATCGTCAATGCATTCCTATCTCAAATTGAGATGTCCGACGGCGGCAGCGGGGAGGTCAGCGTGCGTATAAGGGGTGGCACCTTCTCAAAGTACATGGTGATACCGGCCAATGTCCAGGGATACTTTATGGCCCAATCGGCGGGAGTAACCGCTTTTTATCTTCTTTTCAGCCTGCTGAGCGCCATCTTGTGGCAAGTGCTTTTTCGCATTCCCTTTATATATATCCGGGATGGAGGCGTGATTCTGTCAGCAGTAGTTCTGGTGCTTATGGGCTTGTTCTTTATGGTGCAGCTTAATTATTTTCTTGGCATCCTTACCTTTAAATTTCAGGATATCGGCCTGTTCTTAATGATAAAAAGCCATTTTACAGCCTTTGTTACGGGAACCCTGATACCCTTGGTGCTTTTACCTGAGAATGTTCAATTGGTAATGCGTGCCTTTCCCTTTTATTATGTCAGTTACCTTCCCTCCATGCTTCTTATTGGTGAAAGAAGGGAGGAAGCTCTGACTGGGCTGGCTGTTTTGGGGGGCTGGATACTCTTTTTTCTTGCGGTTAACCGATTGATGTACAAGCGCCTTCGGGTTCGTTATGACGGGGTGGGAATATGAGTATAAAGGATAACAGGGGTATAAAGAGGGAGTGGAATATAATAAGGAATATACGATTTATAGGGATGCTTGCCAAGCTGAAGCTGGCTCAAAGCATGGTCTTTCGGCTGACCTTTTTTGGTGCATTTTTCGTGGATGGAAGCCTGTTCATCATGCAGCTTCTGATGTTTAATGCCATTTACTCCCGGGTGGACACTATCGGGGATTGGGGCAGAGGACAGATGCTAATCTTTGTGGGAACCTTTTCCCTCTTAAATGCCATTAATATGACCGTGTACTTTTTTGGTGTCAACGCCATACCCTCAAAAATAAAAAGCGGTGACCTGGATTATTACTTAACCAAGCCCATTAATCCGCTATTAAGGCTTACCTTTGAAAGCGTCAATTTGGGTTCCGTTCCACTTATATTTTTCAGCACAGGTATCATTCTATATGGCATTTCAGTACAGGGAATGGCCGTTTCAACCTTTCACGGGCTGATGTATCTGCTGTTTGTCCTTTTGATGGCTGTTCTTTATTACGACCTGGAAGTTATTCTGAGAACCATTCCGTTTTTTGTGGTTTCAGCCAGCAGTATAGAACGCCTGGAAGGTGCCATGTTTGATTTGTGTATGCGCATTCCCGGAGTTGTCTTTAAGGGTGTTTTTAAGCTTATCTTTTACACCATACTGCCCTATGGGCTTATGGCCACCATTCCCACACAAATTATAACCCGTTCTCTTTCCGTGGAGGGAATGCTCTATGCCGCATCGGCAGTGATATTCTTTACCTTCCTTACCTTTTGGTTTTGGAAATTTGGATTAAAGCATTACAAAAGCGCAAGCAGTTGATTTTGGTTTTGTATAAAGGCCGTGAGACCTTAAACCAGTCCCACGGTCTTCTCCTGTTCTCAATACATTAAATTCACTTGAGTTAAGTGAAAGAAAGAGATTGTTAATACAGGGAAAGCTCCTTCAGGGAACAGGATAATCCTTTATGTGTTCGAAGCTCTTTATCTCAACATCAGAGGAAGAAAAGGTTAAAGTGATGCGGTCTATACCAACGTTATCATGGGAGCCGTAATAAGGGCGCACCTCAAGCTTAATCTCAAAAAGAAAGGTCCTGTAGCCGTTGGGCCTTCTTATATACAGCACCTTGTTGGTCCAGGGATCGTTTAGTAAAGAACGGCCGATACGTTCATTGTAATAGTTGTTTACTGCTTTTTCGACAGACGGATTTAAAAACATCATTAAAGCGTCCAGATACATTTCGTCTAAAGAACCTTCATCAGGGATTTCAGGCTCGAAAAAAAATTGTCCTTGACCGGTGTGAACCGACAGAGTATTGATGAAGCGGTTAGTTTGGGTAAGAAAAAATAAACTTAATAAGATTAGCAGGATAAAACCAAGGTAAAAGCCGCCTCGTTTTATTACAACTATCTTCATTTCGTTACCTCTTTACTGAAGCGAGCTATGCCCGCAGCCCAATTTTACTGAAGCGAGCCATGCCCGCAGTCCAATTTTACTGAAGCGAGCCATGCCCGCAGCCCAATGGACAGGAAGCACGGGTGCAATAAATTGGTTTATCGGCACTCATCACCGATAGGGTACTAACCGTATAACACTTAATGTATATGAAAAGGTGATGGACAAAATACGCTTAAGACAAGCTTAGATATTTTCGTATATCTTGTTTAACGCTGAAATAAAGTATATGATTTCAATAAGCGGTTTTTGAAACTGCTAAAAATAAAATTCTTATCCTTTGCCTGGAATAGGCCATGAC